>NZ_JBXVPZ010000157.1:0-19993 GCF_057961495.1 Streptomyces sp. P5F9
GGGGCGGTCCCCCGCCCCCGCCCTGCGGGTCCTACGGCCGCCCCGGGCACCGAACGCCCGCGTCGAAGGCGGCGGCTCCTCGTCGCTCTCGGCACGGTGATCGCCGTCGCCGGACTCAGCCTCACGGCCATGCACTGGTCGTCGGACGGCACGTCCCTGGACCCGCACGACGCGCTCTCGCCCGCGCCGTCCGCCTCCACCGCCGCCGTGGCGCTGCCCGCGGGCTGGAAGCCCTGGCGGACGAGTCTGCTCACCGCGAAGACCGGCGATCCCCTCGACTACACCCAGTCCGGCTGCCTGGCGGGCGGCAGCACCACCGTGTACTGCGCCGGTACGGGCGCCACGGTCACCGCGCTGGACGCCGCCTCGGGCCGGGTCCGCTGGCGGTCGGGCACCAGCCCCGAGACCGCGCTCCCCGTCGGCGTCCGGGACGGGCGCGTCTACACCTACGTCAAGCCCGACTCGAACGACACCTTCATCACGCGGCGCCTGGTCGCCCTGGACGCGAAGACCGGCACCCGGCTGTGGATCCACCCGATCAGGGACGACACGGACCCCGTCCTGTTCGACGGCGGGATCCTGGCGATGGACGTGGACGCGACGAAGTTCGTGGCCTACGACGCGTCAGGCCGTCAGCTGTGGAGCGCACCCATCTGGTCGAACCTCGGGAACTCCTGCACTCCGACGGTCCTGGGCGGCGCCCCGTACGCCCTCTGTACGGTCGAGGACGATCCCTCCCAGGGCGACTTCGTCCTGGTACGCCTCGCCCCCGCCACCGGCGCACAGCGGAAGGTCGCCGAACTCCCCACGGGGGCTTGGCCGTTGGGCGTCGACAAGGGCCGGCTGCTGTTCCTTGCGCCGAAGCTGGCGCCGGAGGTCTTCGGCAGCGGCCCGGACCAGCTGTACACCGCCCTGGACCGGGTGAACCCAAGCACCGGTGCGATCGAGCGGATAGCCCTGCCGGCCGGCACTCGCGGTACCGCCACCCTGGTCAAGGACGTGATCTACCTCGTCCGCCCGAACGGCACGGTCACCGCCGTCCGCGCGACCGACGGCAAGCGGCTCTGGCAGCGGGAGACGGACACCGAGAACCTGTCGACGCCGGTGTTCTCGGCGAAGTTCAACACCCTTTACTTCTCGAACCAGTTCGGCCGCCTGCTGGCTCTGGACCGGAGCACCGGAGCCGTCAGGTGGCGTACGTCCGCACTGGCGAACGCCGGCGACTCGACGGACGACACCACGCCGTACGTCGTCCTCGTCAAGGACGCGATCGTGGCTGTGGCGGGCGACACCGCCTACTCGGACCGCCCCCACTGAACCACTCAGGCCACCGACCCGATCCGCCCCACCGCCGTCGACGAACTCGCGTCATGATGGATCGGCGTGTGCGCCCCGGTGAGTGAAATGCCGCTGCCGCCGCGCCTGTTGGCGACGATCTCCGCGGCGATCGACAGCGCCGTCTCCTCGGGCGTACGGGCACCGAGGTCAAGGCCGATCGGGGACCTCAGGCGGGCCAGCTCCAGTTCCGTGACGCCGACTTCGCGCAGCCGCTCGTTGCGGTCAAGGTGGGTGCGGCGGGAGCCCATCGCGCCGACGTACGCCACCGGGAGGCGGAGGGCGAGTTGGAGCAGGGGTACGTCGAACTTGGCGTCGTGGGTCAGGACGCACAGGACCGTGCGCGCGTCGACGTCCGTGCGCTCCAGGTACGTGTGGGGCCACTCGACGACGATCTCGTCGGCGTCGGGGAAGCGGGTCCGGGTGGCGAAGACGGGGCGGGCGTCGCACACCGTGACGTGGTAGCCGAGGAACTTGCCGATACGGACCAGCGCGGAGGCGAAGTCGATCGCGCCGAAGACGATCATCCGGGGCGGCGGGACCGACGACTCGACCAGAACCGTGAGCGGTGCCCCGCAGCGGGAGCCCCGCTCGCCGATCTCGACGGTGCCGGTGCGGCCCGCGTCCAGATGGGCACCGGCCTCGGCGGCGACCGTACGGTCCAGTTCGGGATGGGCGCCGAACCCGCCGTCGTAGGAACCGTCGGGGTGGACGACAAGCGCGCGGCCCCGCAGGTGAGTTGGGCCCGAGACGATCCGGGCCAGGGCCGCCGCCCCGCCGCTCGTCGCGGTCGAGAGGGCGGTGGTGATCACCGGTCGGGCGGGGTCTCCGGCCCGCACCGGTGTGACGAGGATGTCGATGATTCCACCGCAGGTCAGGCCGACGGCGAAGGCGTCCTCGTCGCTGTAGCCGAAGCGCTCCAGGACGGTTTCGCCGTCGGCCAGCGCCTGTTGGCACAGTTCGTAGACCGCGCCTTCCACACAGCCCCCGGAGACCGAGCCGATCGCCGTGCCGTCGGTGTCCACCGCGAGGGCGGCGCCGGGCTGGCGGGGTGCGCTGCCGCCGACGGCCACCACGGTGGCGACGGCGAAGTCGCGGCCCTGCTCGACCCACCGGTGCAGCTCTTCGGCGATGTCCAGCATCTCGGTCTCCTAACGAGGTTGCGGGGAAGGGCAGTTGGGGCGGGCTAGTGGACGCCCAGCCAGCTCTCGACCGGGTTGAGGGCGAAGTACACGAGGAAGATGACCGTCAGCCCCCACATGAAGGCGCCGATCTCCCGTGCCTTGCCCTGGGCGGTCTTGATGGCGACGTACGAGATGACTCCGGCGGAGACGCCCGCGGTGATGCTGTACGTGAACGGCATCACAACTACCGTCAGGAAGACGGGGATTGCGGTGGCCCGGTCGGCCCAGTCCACGTGCCGGGCGTTCATCAGCATCATCGAGCCGATGACGACCAGGGCGGCGGACGCGACCTCCTGCGGGACGATCGCGGTGACCGGGGTGAAGAAGAGACAGGCCGCGAAGAACAGGCCGGTGACCACCGAGGCGAGGCCCGTTCGGGCGCCCTCGCCGACGCCCGTCGCCGACTCGATGAAGACGGTCTGGCCGGAGCCGCCCGCCACGCCGCCGATCGCGCCGCCGGCGCCGTCGATGAACAGCGCCTTCGACAGGCCCGGCATCCGGCCCTTGTCGTCGGCGAGTTCGGCCTCGGTGCCGACGCCGATGATGGTGGCCATCGCGTCGAAGAAGCCGGCCAGGACGAGCGTGAACACGATCATGCCGACCGTCATCGCGCCGACCTTGCCCCACCCCCCGAACTCCACATGGCCGAAGAGCGAGAAGTCCGGCATGGACACCGCGCTGCCGTGCAGTTCGGGGGCGGCACCGCTGGCCCACTGCCTGGGGTCGATGACGCCGGCGGCGTTCAGGAGCGAGGCGACGACCGTGCCGGTGATGATGCCGATGAGGATCGCGCCGGGCATGTTGCGCGCCTGGAGCATGAAGATCAGCAGCAGCGTGCCGGCGAACAACAGGACGGGCCAGCCCGCGAGTTCACCCGCCGGGCCGAGGGTGAGCGGGGTCGCCTTGCCCTGGTGCACGAAGCCGGATTTGTAGAAACCGATGAGCGCGATGAACAGGCCGATGCCCATCGTGATGCCGTGTTTCAGCGCGAGCGGGATCGCGTTCATGATCATCTCGCGCAGGCCGGTGACGACGAGCAGCATGATGACCACGCCGTACAGCACGCACATGCCCATCGCCTGCGGCCAGGTCATCTGTGGGGCGACCTGCGAGGAGAGCACACCGGAGACGGAGAGTCCGGCGGCGAGGGCCAGTGGCACCTTGCCGAGGAAGCCCATCAGGAGGGTGGTGAAGGCCGCCGCGAACGCGGTCGCGGTGATCAGCCCTTTCTGGCCGAGCGTGTCCCCCGCGACATCCTTGCCGGACAGGATCAGGGGGTTGAGCAGCAGGATGTACGCCATCGCCATGAAGGTGGTGACTCCGCCGCGCACCTCACGCGCGACGGTCGATCCCCGCCGGGATATGTGGAAGTACCGGTCGAGCCAGGACCGGCCGGCCGGGACGCGGGTTCCTTCACCCGCGTCTTCGGCGGCGGTCCTGGGTTCCACTGACTGCTGGGTCATGGGGCCATCTCCCAAGGTTCACAGGGGCACCCGTCGGCCGACTCGGCGGCGCGCGGGATTTGGGATGGACGACCCGGGGGACGGCCCGAGACGAACAATGGGGGCCTGAGGGGACCAACTCCCCCCAGGACGTCACCGGTTGGGACCCCTAAAGGTCACGTGCCCGTGAGGTGCTCCGGGCGTACCGGTGTCCTGTTCAGTTCCAGTCCGGTCGCGTTCCGAATGGCCGCCAGGACGGCCGGAGTCGACGACAGGGTGGGGGCCTCGCCGATGCCGCGCAGCCCATACGGGGCGTGCTCGTCGGCGAGTTCGAGCACATCGACCGGAATGGTCGGGGTGTCGAGGATGGTGGGGATCAGGTAGTCCGTGAAGGACGGGTTCCTGACCTTGGCGGTCTTGGGGTCGACGATGATCTCCTCCATGACCGCGACGCCGAGACCCTGGGTCGTACCGCCCTGGATCTGGCCGATGACGGACAGCGGGTTGAGCGCCTTGCCGACGTCCTGCGCGCAGGCCAGCTCGATGACCTTGACCAGGCCGAGTTCGGTGTCGACCTCGACGACGGCGCGGTGCGCGGCGAAGGTGTACTGGACGTGACCGAAGCCCTGTCCGGTACGCAGGTCGAAGGCCTCGGTGGGACGGTGGCGCCACTCGGCCTCGATCTCGACGGCCTCGCCTTCGAGGACGTCGACCAGATCGGCCAGTACCTCACCGCCGTCGGTGACGACCTTGCCGCCCTCCAGGAGGAGTTCGGCGGTGGCCCAGGCCGGGTGGTAGGTGCCGAGCTTGCGGCGGCCCATCTCCAGGACCTTCTCGCGGACCAGCTCGCAGGAGTTCTTGACGGCACCGCCGGTGACGTACGTCTGCCGGGACGCGGAGGTCGAACCGGCGCTGCCCACCTGCGTGTCCGCCGGGTTGATCGTCACCTGGGTGACGCCCAGCTCGGTGCGGGCGATCTGCGCGTGGACGGTGACTCCGCCCTGGCCGACTTCCGCCATCGCGGTGTGCACGGTGGCCACCGCCTCGCCGCCGACAACCTCCATACGGACCTTGGCCGTTGAGTAGTCGTCGAAGCCCTCGGAAAAGCCGACGTTCTTGATGCCGACCGCGTAGCCGACGCCTCGTACGACGCCTTCGCCGTGCGTGGTGTTGGACAGCCCGCCCGGCAACTGCCGTACGTCGGCGGCCTCTCCGGCAGCGAGCCACTGCTGCTCGGGCGGCATCGGCATCGCCTTGACGCGGCGCAGGAGTTCGGCGACGGGGGCCGGGGAGTCGACCGGCTGCCCGGTCGGCATGATCGTCCCCTGCTCCATCGCGTTGAGCTGACGGAACGCGACCCGGTCCATGCCCACCTTGTCGGCGAGCTTGTCCATCTGGGCCTCGTAGGCGAAGCAGGCCTGGACCGCGCCGAAGCCGCGCATCGCGCCGCAGGGCGGGTTGTTGGTGTAGAGGGCGATGGCCTCGATGTCGACGTTGTCGATGACGTACGGCCCGGCGCCGAGCGAGGAGGCGTTGCCTACGACCGCCGGGGACGCCGACGCGTAGGCGCCGCCGTCCAGGACGATCCTGGCCTTGAGGTGGGTGAGCTTGCCGTCCTTCGTGGCGCCGTGCTCGTAGTAGAGCTTGGCGGGGTGGCGGTGGACGTGTCCGAAGAAGGACTCGAAGCGGTTGTAGACGATCTTGACCGGTTTGCCGGTGCGCAGGGCGAGCAGGCAGGCGTGGATCTGCATCGACAGGTCCTCGCGACCGCCGAACGCGCCGCCGACGCCGGACAGCGTCATCCGGACCTTGTCCTCGGGCAGACCGAGCACGGGCGCGATCTGGCGCAGGTCGGAGTGCAGCCACTGGGTGGCGATGTAGAGGTCGACACCGCCGTCCTCGGCCGGGACCGCGAGACCGGACTCCGGGCCGAGGAACGCCTGGTCCTGCATGCCGAAGGTGTACTCGCCCTCGACGATGAAGTCGGCGCGCTCCCGGGCCGCCTCCACGTCTCCTCGGACGATCGGCTGGCGGTGCACGATGTTCGGGTGCGGGACGTGGCCGATGTGGTGGTCGTCGCGGTCCTCGTGGATGAGGATCGCGTCCGGCGCGGTAGCGGACAACTCGTCGGTGATGACTGGGAGTTCGCGGTACTCGACCTTGATCTTCGCGGCGGCACGGCGGGCCGTCTCCGGGTGGTCGGCGGCGACGATCGCGACCGGCTCACCGTGGTGGCGGACCTTGCCGTGCGCGAGGACCGGGGTGTCCTGGATCTCCAGGCCGTAGTTCTTCACGTCGGTCGGGAGGTCGTCGTAGGTCATGACGGCGTAGACGCCCGGGGTCTTCAGGGCCTCGACGGTGTCGATGGAGACGATCTCGGCGTGCGCGACCGTGGAGCGCAGGATCTGGCCCCAGAGCATGTCCTCGTGCCACATGTCGGAGGAGTACGCGAACTCGCCGGTGACCTTGAGGGTGCCGTCCGGGCGGAGCGTGGACTCGCCGATGCCGCCCTTGGTCTTCGAACCCTGGGTGACCTTGGTGGGAGTGCCGATGGGGGCGCCTTTTGCGGAGACGTCAGACATGTCAGACCGCCTCTCCCTGCCGGGCGGCCGCCAGGCGTACCGCGTCCATGATCTTCTCGTAGCCGGTGCAGCGGCACAGGTTGCCCGAGAGCGCCTCGCGGATGTCCGCGTCGGTCGGGGTCGGGTTGTGCTCCAGCATCTCGTCGGCGGCGACGAGGAGTCCGGGGGTGCAGAAGCCGCACTGGACAGCGCCGGCATCGATGAACGCCTGCTGGATGGGGGCGAGTTCGGTGCCCTCACCGGTCTGGGAGTCGGTCGGCTTGGCCTGCCAGGCAGGAGACCCATCCTGAAGCAATGTGACACTCGACGCCGAAGTGTCACATTTCTCAAACCCACATGCCCGCTGCCGCGCGTACTCCGCGAGCCCCTCGACCGTGACGACCTCGCGGCCCTCGACCTGACCGGCGGCGACGAGACAGGAACACACCGGGATGCCGTCGAGCCGGACCGTGCAGGAACCGCACTCGCCCTGCTCGCAGGCGTTCTTGGAGCCGGGCAGCCCCATCCGCTCACGCAGGACGTACAAGAGGCTCTCGCCCTCCCACACGTCGTCCGCTTCCTGCGGGCGGCCGTTGACCGTGAAATTGACGCGCATCAGGCGACACTCCCCTTCTCGATGGAGCGGCCGTCAGTGCCGCGGTACGACTCCCAGGTCCAGGTCAGGGTGCGGCGGGCCATGATGCCGACCGCGTGGCGGCGGTAGCTCGCGGTGCCCCGGACGTCGTCGATCGGGTTGCAGGCGGCGGAGCACAGGTCCGCGAACTGCTTGGCGACCGACGGGGTGATGATCTTGCCGTTCTCCCAGAAGCCGCCCTCGTCGAGCGCGGCGTTCAGGAATTCCTCGGCGGCCTTCGCCCGGACGGGGGTCGGCGCGGCCGATCCGATGCCGGTGCGGACCGTGCGGGTGGCAGGGTGCAGGGCGAGGCCGAAGGCGCAGACCGCGATGACCATCGCGTTGCGGGTGCCGACCTTGGAGTACTGCTGCGGGCCGTCCGCCTTCTTGATGTGCACGGCCCTGATCAGTTCGTCGGGTGCGAGCGCGTTGCGCTTCACGCCGGTGTAGAACTCGTCGATCGGGATGAGCCGCGTGCCGCGCACCGACTCGGCCTCGACCTCGGCGCCGGCCGCGAGGAGCGCGGGGTGGGCGTCGCCGGCCGGGGAGGCGGTGCCGAGGTTGCCGCCGACGCCGCCGCGGTTGCGGATCTGCGGGGAGGCGACCGTGTGCGAGGCGAGGGAGAGGCCCGGCAGCTCGCCGCGCAGGTTCTCCATGATCCGGGTGTACGGGACCGAGGCCCCGAGCCGCACGCTGTCCGCGCCGACCTCCCACTCGTAGAGGTCGCCGACGCGGTTCAGGTCGAGCAGGTACTCGGGCCTGCGGTGGTCGAAGTTGATCTCGACCATCACATCGGTGCCGCCCGCGATCGGTACTGCGGTGGGGTGCTCGGCCTTAGCGGCGAGCGCCTCCTCCCAGCTGGCGGGGCGAAGGAAGTCCATGACCGGCTCTCTTCTTCGTCTCGTGGGTCGTACGGATCAAGCCAGTTCGTGTGCGGCGGGTCCGGCTCGTTCATGTGCTGTTCATGCAGCGTGAGGTCAGTACACAGCGCCGTGCGCAGAGCGGGTCAGTCACGGAAACCATGAAGGAGTTGGCTGGCCAGGGCGGGCATCTTGTAGATTCATATGAACGGAGGTCATCAGTAACCCCTCCGATTCCCTGTGGAAACGTGGGAAACAGCCCCGCACGGCCCCGCACCCACAGCACCTCTTGGTTCATCGTAGTTTTCTAGACAAAGAACGGCGGCGACGGCGATGCGGCTGCGCGCACTTCTGGACACCGATGCGCTGGGGCTGCGGCTGCTCGGCGGCGAGGACGAGCTGGACCGCACGGTCCGCGGGGTGATGACCACCGACCTGCGCGACCCCAGCCGCTACCTCTCGGGCGGCGAGCTGGTCCTGACCGGTCTGGCCTGGCGCCGCACCGCCTCCGACACCGAGCCGTTCGTACGGCTCCTGGTGGCCGCCGGGGTGGCCGCGCTGGCCGCCGGCGAGGCAGAACTGGGCGCCGTCCCGGAGGACCTGACAGCCGCCTGCGCCCGGCACCGGCTGCCGCTGTTCGCGGTCAACGAGTCGGTGGCGTTCGCGACGATCACCGAGCATGTCGTACGGCAGGTGTCCGGCGAGCGGGCCGGTGATCTCGCGGCCGTGGTGGACCGGCACCGCCGGATGATGACCTCGGGTCCGGCGGGGGGCGGCCCGGACGTGGTGCTGGATCTGCTCGGCTCGGACCTGGATCTGCGGGCGTGGGTGCTGTCGCCGACCGGGCGGCTCATCGCGGGTTCGAAGGTTTCGGGGCCCGCGCTGCCCGTCGACGTGTGCGCGAAGCTGGCCGCCGAGCACCTGGCCGCCGCCCGCACGGGCCGCAGGGGGCCGCACCGGCTGGCGCTGGGCTCCTCGACGTACTCCCTCTTCCCGATCCGCGGTGGCGGGCGGCCCGCGCAGGGTTCGCGGGACGTGCGCGAGACGGTGCTGTCGGACTGGCTGCTCGCGGTCGAGGCGGACGCCGGGGACTGGCCGGACGAGCGGCTCGACCTCTTGCAGGGGGTCACGCAGCTGATCGCCGTCGAGCGGGACCGGCGGGACGCGGCGCGCACGGTCCGCAGACGGCTCGCGCAGGAGGTCCTGGAGCTGGTCCAGACGGGTGCCGCGCCCGCCGAGATCGCCGCGCGCCTGCGGGTCGCCGCTCCCGTCCTGCTGCCCGGGCTCGGCGCGGCCCCGCACTGGCAGGTCGTCGTGGCCCGGGTCGAGTGGGACAGCGCCGACATCGAGGCCGGCCCGGTCGCCCAGTCGCTCCTTGAGGAGGTCCTGGTCGACCCGCTGACGACGGGCCCCGAGCCCTCCGACCGCATCGCCGTGGCCCACTCGGGCGACGAGGCGATCGCGCTCGTACCGCTGCCCGCCGTGTCGGCGGAGCACGACGGCTCCGAGTCCGGCATCCACGCGGACGTGCTCCTGGAGGCCGTACGGGATCCGCTGTCGGCAGGGCTCGACGACGACGGGCGGGTCACGCTCGGGGTGAGCGCGGCGGTGCACTCGGCGGAGGGGCTGCGCGGGGCGCTGGAGGAGGCGCGGCACGCGCGGCGGGTGGCGGCGGCGCGCCCCGGGCGGGTGTGCGCGGCGGGTCACCAGGAGCTGGCCTCGCACGTCCTCCTCCTCCCCTTCGTGCCGGACGATGTGCGGCGGGCCTTCACCGCCCGCCTCCTCGACCCGCTGCGGGATTACGACCGCAGGCACCGCGCTGAGCTGATTCCGACGCTGGAGGCGTTCCTGGAGTGCGACGGTTCCTGGACGCGCTGCGCGACCCGGCTGCACCTGCACGTCAACACGTTGCGCTACCGGGTCGGCAGGATCGAGCAGTTGACGAGTCGGGACCTCTCGCGCCTTGAGGACAAGCTGGATTTCTTCCTGGCACTGCGGATGAGCTGAGCCGAAGATCCCACGACTTTGTGAATTCTTTCACCCACCCTCTTGGCCGGGCCCTACGATCCGTGCTGAGATGCCACCACTCAACAGCTCAATGGTGTGCTCGGGGAGGGCAACGTGGCGCATTCCGCCATGTCTGGACACGGAACGACCGAAGGTGACGATCCCCTCCAGACCGCGGTGTGGCGGCTGCGCTCGCGGGCCTGCTGGGTCGACGCGGCGGCGCTGCTGCGGCCCGACACCGCGGCACCGGCCCTCCAGCGGACCGCGCTGCTCGTGGAGCGGTGTCTCTACACCGAGCAGGGCTGGGAGGACGCCGACGACGCGCTGCGGACGGCCGAGGCGCTGGCCCACAGCGACGACGAGCGGGGCGCGGCGGCCTGTGAGCGCGGATACCTCGCCTACGCGGCCACGCTGCACTCGGTGCGTGACCGGGCCGACGAGGCGCGGGCCGCGCTCGGGCGGGCGGCGGCGCTGATCCCGCCGGACGGCGCGGGGCGGGCGCTGTTGGACTTCCGGCGAGGGCTGGTCGCGGAGAACCTGGCCCGCTCACCGCAGGCTGCGCGGGCTGCGTACCGCCGCGCCCACGCGGGGGCCGCCGACCAGGCCGACCCGCTGCTGCTGTCGTTCACCCATCGCCACCTGGCCGGACTGGCCCTGCGGGACGGGGAGTTGGCGGAGGCGCGGCACGGCTTCGCCGAATCGCTGCGGATCCGGGAGGAGTTGGGCTACCTCGTCGGTACGGCACCGGCTCTCGCATCGCTCGCGGACGCGGAGGTCGAGCCGGAGGCGTCCCGGTTGCGCGAGGAGGCACGGCGGCTGTTCCGGCTGCTCGGGGGCGTACCGACGTGGCTGGCACGGCAGTTGGCGGTGCCCGCGCCGGGGGCGGCCACCGCGTAGGTCAGGAGCCTTCGGTCCGGTTCTGTACGACGTTCACGACGTGGTGGACGAAGTGCAGGACGGATGCCCGGAGTTCGGGGTCGCGGGCGACCAACACCCCGACGGCGACGAGCAGAAGGAAGGACAGGAGGCTGCCGCCGCGGCCGGAGTGGCTGCGGTGGGCGCCCATCTGCGCGGCACGCATCCCGTCCTGGGCCGCCTGTCGTGCCGACTGCTCGGCGCCGCGCTGCGCGGCCTGTTGCGCGGCCTGCTGGCCCGGATTCGGAAACATCGGCGTTCTCCCCCGCGGATCGGTCGGTTCTCACCGTGGGGCACGTCAGCCCCGGCCGGGCGGGTTCCCGGTGCGGCCGTCGGTCGCCGGACCCGGACCCGCTCGTGACCGGAGTCACATATTCGAAGTCACGCCGATCCCGCGAAGTGCTCCTGCACCAGGGACCGCACCACGTCCCACTCCCCCGCGGCCAGCGCGTCGAGGAGCGCGAGGTGTTCGGCCGCGTCCGCGACCAGGTCGGCCCGCCCACGCGTGACGGGACCGCCGACCAGCGGCCACTGGGCGCGCCGGTGCAGGTCCTCGGCGATCTGGACGAGCTGTTCGTTGCCGGCGAGGGCGAGCACCGCGCGGTGGAAGGCCCGGTCGGCCTCGGCGTACGTCGCCCGGCACCCGGAGGCCGCGGCGCGGACGGTCCCCTCGGCCAGCGGACGCAGGTCGGCCCAGCGGGCGGCGGGCACGGTACGGGCGAGCCGGAGCATCACGGGGACCTCGATCAGGGCGCGGATCTCGGCCAGTTCGGCGAGTTCGCGGGCGCCCCGCTCGATCACCCGGAAACCCCGGTTCGGCACGACCTCGACGGCACCCTCGGTGGCGAGCTGCTGCATGGCCTCGCGCACGGGCGTGGCGGAGACGCCGAACCGGTCGCCGAGCGCGGGCGCGGAGTAGACCTCGCCGGGGGTCAGCTCGCCGCCGACGAGCGCGGTGCGCAGCGCGTCCAGTATCTGACCGCGCACGGAGGGCCGCTGAAGAACCTGACGGGGGCGCGGGATCGGCGTCTCGCTGTGCGTGTGCTCACCGCGCACCGCCCCGGCGCCGTCCGCGAGATCCCGGTCCCGGTCCACGTCGGCGGCGCGCTGCTGCTGCGGCACCCGGGAGCCTCGGGCAGGCGCATCCGGAATGCCGGTCCCGGCGGAGCTCTGCGTGCCCTGCTTCACGGGTCCTCCTCCGGACGTGTCGGTACTTGGGGTCATTACGGCGTCTTGTTACTCGTCCGTCAAGCACCTTAGGCGCAGATCGGACTTCGGGGGTAATGGGAGTGTCCCCCTAGGGCAGGGTAAATTACGGGAGGGTTGGGTAAGGTAAGCCTTACCTCTAAACCAACGGCGAATCGGTGGTCCCGGCATGCCCCTGCCTTCTTCGGCCGTAGCGGACTCGTACGCCCGCCTCACCGAGGTCATCCCCGGGCTCGCGATCACCGAACTCACCCCGGACCGGCCGACTCCCACCGGCGGCGGCTGGATATCGGCAGCCGCACTGGCAGAGGGCGGCGAAGGCCTGGAGGCGTTCCTGACCCGGGACGACGCCCAGGTCCTGCGCGACCACGGCCGCCGGGGCCGCCCGGACGTGATAGCCACCTTCGGCCTGCACCGCTACGCCTGGCCGGTCGTCCTCCTGTTCACCGTCCCGTGGTTCCTGCACCGCCGCGTCCCCCGCCTCCCGGTGACCCACGTCTCCTACGACCGCACGGCCGAGGGCTTCGACATGGGCCGGCTGGCCGTCCGCACCGACTCCTTCGCCTGCCTACCCGGCGACCCGGCGGCAGCACTGCCCGGCGCCCGGGTGGTCCCGGACGAGGAGGCACTGCGGGCCGAGGTGCGGGCCGCGGTCGCCGAGCACATGGAACCCGTCCTGGCCGGCTTCGGCCCGCGGATGCGCCGGCGGGGCCGCGCCCTGTGGGGCATGGCGACCGACGAGGTCGTCGAGGGCATCTGGTACGTCGCCGACCTCTTCGGCGAACAGCCGCGGGCCGTACGGGAGTTGGAGCGGCTGCTGCCCGGCGCGACCAAGCCCTACGTCGGATCGGCCGCCTTCCGTGAGGTGACGGGGCCTCATGGCGAGCCGCTGTCCACCCGGGACCGGGCCAGTTGCTGTATGTACTACACGCTGGACGCCGAGGACGCGTGCGCGACCTGTCCGCGCACCTGCGAGACGGAGCGGGTCACCAAGCTGCTGGCTGCCGCCGCGAGTTGAGGGACCCTCAGTCACACGCTGCACTCGGGGCCCGATAGGATCAGCCGCGGACAAGGCGTCCGTCCGGTCACAGGTACTTCACAACTTCCTCACTTACCGCAGGAACTTTCCGTGGAACCACCCGTACGGGTAGTCTTATTCGAACTCAACTCCCGCCCCTCAAGCGGCAGTTCGAGCAGAAAGCCGCCCTGGGCATCCCCTTGCACCTCCTTGGCGGCCTCTTGCCCCGAAAACGCCTGAGGGCCGTTGGGATTGGGCCACTATGGCGGGCGTTACGCCCTATCCCAATGCAAGGGACCCCAGATGAGACTGACCGACATATCGCTGAACTGGCTGCTTCCCGGCGCCGTACTGCTCCTGGGCATGCTGGCGGCGGTGGCGGTGCTCGCGCGGAGCAAGCGGTCCGGCGGGGAGCACGCGAAAGACGACTCGTGGGAGCGCACGGAGGAGCGCCGCAGGCGCAAGGAGGCCATATACGGCATCGCCTCCTACGTCCTTCTGTTCTGCTGTGCGGCGGTCGCCGCGGCACTCTCCTTCCACGGACTGGTCGGCTTCGGCCAGGAGAACCTCGGCCTCACCGACGGCTGGGAGTACCTGGTCCCGTTCGGCCTCGACGGCGCGGCCATGTTCTGCTCCGTCCTCGCCGTGCGCGAGGCCAGCCACGGTGACGCGGCCCTCGGCTCCCGCATACTCGTGTGGACGTTCGCGGCCGCGGCCGCCTGGTTCAACTGGGTGCACGCGCCCAGGGGTGTCGACCACGCGGGCGCTCCGCAGTTCTTCTCCGGCATGTCCCTGTCGGCCGCGGTCCTCTTCGACCGCGCGCTGAAGCAGACCCGCCGGGCCGCGCTGCGCGAGCAGGGTCTCGTGCCGCGTCCGCTGCCGCAGATCCGTATCGTCCGCTGGCTGCGGGCCCCCCGTGAGACCTACAGCGCCTGGTCGCTGATGCTCCTGGAGAACGTGCGCAGCCTGGACGAGGCGGTCGACGAGGTGCGCGAGGACAAGGCGAAGAAGGAAGAGACCCGACTGCGCCGGCGCGACCAGCAGCGGATCGAGCGGGCCCAGCTCAAGGCCATAAGCCGGGGGCAGCGCGGCCTCATGGGACGGGGCGGCGGCCGGTCGCCGGAACCGCAGGCCCTGGAGCGCGGCTCCGGTCAAGCATCCGCGGAGCCTGCTCTATCGACGCCGGAACAGCTGCCGGTTCGCACGCGTCCCTCACTCCAGCCAGTCCGCGGGGCATCTGACCCGATAACCGTCGACCTCACGGCGGAGGACGACACCATGGCCCTGCCTCGACTCGACTCCCTGGAGCGCAAGCTCAAGGACCTGGAGCAGCAGTTCGGCTGAGCCGAGGGCTGAGAGACGAGATCCGGGACCGGGCGACAACGGGACGGGGGCGGAGTCCAACTGGACGCCGCCCCCGTCCCGTTGCTCATGCCGCGTCCGGATCCAGCTCGAACCAGACGGACTTGCCCACTCCGTGGGCCGACACTCCCCAGGCGTCCGCGAGGGACTGCACCAGGACCAGGCCCCGCCCGTGCGTACCGTCGTCGGCGTCCGGTACGTGCAGTCGGGGCCTGCGCGCCACGAAGTCCCGTACCTCCACGCGCAGTCCACGGGGTCCGACGGTCGCCGTGAGCACGGCGTCGTGGTCGGTGTGGATCAGCGCGTTGGTGACGAGTTCACTCGTGAGCAGTTCCGCTATCTCCGATCGTCCCGGCCTCCCCCAGTGCCGTAGCAGTTCACGCAACGCTCTGCGCGCCTCGGGCACCGCCCGCAGGTCCGCGCGTCCGAGTCTGCGCCTCAGTTGAGGCGGCTGCGCCGGTTCCGTGGCGCTGTCGGCCTTGTCCTCCGCCGCTTTCGCCGAGGAGGCCCCGATCGCCATGGGACCGCCCCCTCGTGCTTGCCTTTTCATGACCCCCGCCTGCACGCCGGTTTCCGGTTCCCTCCTGCTCGAACACGTTCACGGGGATCCATGCCCTCGTCGGGAACAGGGCAGTCATGTCGAATGGTCAACGACCGGGTGTTCGGCCACAGTTGTGCCGGGTCCCGCGGGACGGAGGATTCGGGGGCGCTGCCGTCCGTACGGTCGAACGGCCACCGTACGGAGCATGCGGCCCGGGTGGGGCGGTCGGGGCGTTCCCCTCCGGGGTGCCATGGCTCCCGGCGTCGGGACCAGACACCCCGTGACGTCCTGACCACGGGCGATCGAACCGACTGCCGATGCGCGGCTGCCGATCCGGCCGTAGTCCGCGAAGGCGTGGGGCAGTTGGTCCCCCCGGACCTCCCCCGAGTCGCACGCTCCGCGAAACTGGCCGGAATCAGCCGCTCAGGAACCGCGAACGTCCCCTCTGCGGGGCTTACTTGCCGCCGATTCCCTTCGTGCCGATGTGGATGATCTTGTGGGTCGTGCGGGTCATGTCGACGACCAGCTTGGTGGTGTCCCCGCCGCCCCACGTCAGGGTGATCGCGGCCTCGGTGTGGTCGGCGGTGCCGTTGTCCGTGACCTTCCAGCTCATGGGCGTGTTCTGCGCCTGGAGGACACCGTCCGCGTGGTTCTTCGCCTCCCAGGCCTTCAGTTCCTTCAGGTAGGCGGGGGTGAGGTAGTAGGTGCGCAGCTCCGTGGCGAGCTTGCCGCCGCCGCTGTCCAGGTCGCTCTCGGCGTCGATGTAGGCGCCGTAGAAGTCGGCGATGCGGGTGATGTCGTCGTCCGGCGAGCCGCTCACGGTGCGCGGGGCGCCGGCGGAGGCCTGGGCCGCCGCACCCAGCCCGAGGGCGAGGGCGAGGCAGGCGGCGAGGGCGGTGCGGCGCGTGGCCTTCTTGCTGTTCACGTGTGTTTCCCCGTTCGGGTCGGTGCCGTGCTGTGGTCGGACCGAGCTTCGGCGTACGGCGGCGGCGACCGCAATGACCGACACCGACCCCGCGACGGTGGAACCGTCCCACCCCGTCCGACCTCCTGGTACAGGGAGTCCCTGGGATGCCGTCCTGGGACGCGACACACACGGGGGAACGGTGTCGGGCGAGGCCAACGACAAGGACGTCGAGGAGTTCGCGGCGCTGCTACGGCGCCTGAAGGCACGCACGGACCGCAGCTACAGCCGGCTGGCCCGCCGCCTGAACATGAACGCCTCGACCCTGCACCGCTACTGCGTCGGCGAGGCGGTCCCCCTCGACTTCGCGCCCGTCGAACGGTTCGCGGCGCTGTGCGGGGCGACGCCGGAGGAGCGGCTGGAGCTGCACCGGTACTGGATCCTGGCGGTGGCGGCGCGACAGCGGCGACGGGATGCGGAGCCTCCGGTGGAGAGTCCGGTTCCCGTTCCGGCACCGGACGCGGCTCCTGAGCCCGCCGCCCGATCGCCCTGGTACCGGCGGCGGCTCACGCTGACGGCCGCCGCCGTGTGCGCGGTGCTCGCGGTGTGGGGCACCCTGTCGGCGGTGTCCACGCACGACACGGCCAAGTCCGAGCCCGGCGCCACAGCCAAGTCCTCGCCTTCCGCTCTCCCCGCTCCCCTCACCTGGACCGCCGACTCCCAGGTGTGGGCCCTCCGTTGCAGTCACGACTACGTCGTCGACAAGTCACCCGGGCAGGTTCCGCCGCCCCCGGCTCCGGAGGACGCCGGGACCTGGGCGGCGCGACAGCACGCGGTGCACGGGCGGGAGACGAACGTCGAGATCTCGGTGCAGGGGCGGACGTCCACGGCGGTCGTCCTGGAGGCGCTGCGCGTTCGGGTCGTGGGCCGAGCCGCCCCGGCCCACGGCACCGCGTACGCCATGGACCAGGGCTGCGGCGGCGAGGTCAGCCCCCGCTACTTCGGCGTGAACCTGGACGTCCGCCGCCCCTCGGCCCGTCCGGTCGCCGGGAGCACCCTGGGCACACCGGTCCCGGCGGTGCACCTGCCGTACCGGGTCTCCGCGCAGGACCCGGAGGTGCTGCTCGTCAAGGCGCAGACCCAGACCTGCGACTGCCGCTGGTACCTCGAACTCGACTGGTCCTCCCAGGGCCGTACCGGCACGCTCCGAGTCGACGACCACGGCAAGCCGTTCCGCACGAGCGGCATCAAGGGCCTGCGGCACCTCTGGTACTCGTCGAATGGGTGGGCGCCGTACGACGGTTAGGACCCGACGGGTCTAAGGCCGGGGCATGTTGCGGATGTTGGACCGGGCCATCTGCAGCATGCGGCCGACTCCCCCGTCCAGCACGATCTTTGAGGCCGACAGCGCGAACCCGGTAACCATCTCGGCGCTGATCTTCGGCGGGATGGACAGGGCGTTGGGGTCGGTGACGACATCGACGAGGGCCGGACCCTTGTGCTTGAAGGCTGCCTTCAGGCGCCTTCGAGGTCCTTGGGCTTCTCGACCCGCACACCGTAGGCACCGCAGGCGCGTGCCACGGCGGCGAAGTCGGGGTTCTTGTTGGTGGTGCCGTTCCATCCCTGATGTTGCGTGGGTATCCCCGGCTTCAGCCGGGGATAGGAAACGCATCCTTGGCCCGGAGGCGCGAAGCGCCGGAGTTCGCCGCGTTGTCAGTGGCCTCCGCTAGGTTGATCGCACACTGCCCGGAAGGGGGGTGGGCTGGATGATCCGTGCGTACAAGTTCCTCATGCGGCCCACCGTGGGCCAGGCCGCCACGCTGGCCGAAATGTTGCGGGATCACTGCTCGCTGTACAACGGGGCGCTGCAGGAACGCCGGGACGCCTACCGGCACGTCTCGAAGACCGGCATCAGCTACGGGCAGCAGTCCGCGCAGCTCAAGGAGATCCGGGCGTTCGACCCCGAGCGGCAGGGACGCTGGTCCTTCTCGTCTCAGCAGGCGACACTGCGCCGTCTGGACAAAGCCTTCGCCGCGTTCTTCCGGCGGGTCAAGTCAGGAGAGGCACCGGGCTACCCGCGCTTTCGGGGCGTGAACTGGTTCGACACGGTGGACTTCCCCAAGGACGGCGACGGCTGCCGCTGGGACTCCACCCCGCACGACCCCGTCACCCGCGTCCGCTTCCAAGGTGTCGGGCACGTCAAGGTCAACCAGCACCGGCCCGTGGTCGGCAAGGTCAAGACCGTGTCCGTCAAGCGCGAAGGGCGCCGCTGGTACGTGGTCCTCACCGCCGAGCAGACCGCGCCTGAGCCGCTGCCCAAGACGGGCAGCGTGGTCGGCATCGACATGGGCATAGCCAACTTCCTCGCCAACTCGGGCGGCGAGTTCGTGCCCAACCCTCGTCACGGCCGGAAGGCCGCCGCGAAGATCGAAGCCGCGCAGCAGGCCCTCGCCCAGTTCCCGCGGGTGCGTCGTGACAAGTACACCGCCAACCACCGGCGGGCCGTTGACAAGGTTGCCGACCTGCACCGCAAGGTCCGCCGCCAGCGCCTCGACCACGCACACAAGACCGCTCTCGACCTCGTGCGGGAACACGACATCATCGCGCACGAAGACCTCAAGATCCGCAACATGGTCAAGGCCCCCCAGCCGAAGCCCGACCCCGACCAACCAGGCGGCTTCCTGCCCAACGGGGCCGCAGCGAAGGCCGGACTCAACCACTCGATCTCAGACGCCGGATGGGGGGTGTTCCTGACGATCCTGCACGCCAAGGCTGAGAGCGCCGGACGGGAAGTGATCGCCGTGGACCCTCGCAACACCTCCCGGACCTGCCCCGAATGCGGGCATGTCGCAGCGGAGAACCGGCCCACACAGGAGAAGTTCCACTGCGTCTCGTGCGGCCACACCGCGCACGCGGACACGTTGGGTGCCCTGAACGTTCTACGGGCCGGGCTGGTCCGTCGCGACGCCCAACCGGCATAGCGAGAAGCCCTCTCGGTTTACGAGGGGGAGGAGTCACGAATTCACAGCCTGGGCGCTCACGCCTCCCAAACCGCGGCGGCCGTGCGGTCGTCGGCATAACCCTTGACCCGCACTTGGATGTCGGCGAGGAACGCGGCGAGGCCTGGCGGGGTGGACCCGGACCACCGCCCCGCCAGATGCGCGGACAGCTCGGGTTCGCCGCGCAGGGGCTCGGCGAGCCCGCCGGTGCACATCAACAGCGTGTCGCCCGGTCGGGCCACGGAGGCGCGGAAGCGGAAGGGTTCGCGGGGCGGCTCGGGGGCGGGTTCGTACGGGCTCGGAGGCGTCGGAATCCCAAGATCCATGGTGAGCCGGTCGCCCTCGGGCGTCTCGGCGGGCTGCGACCCGAACCCGACGACGGCCTCACCGGTCAGGTCGCCGACGGAGGGTTCGATGTCCTGCCACTCCCCGTCCCGCAACCGGAAGAGCCCTCCAGGGCCGACGCCGAAGAAGACGCGGGTACGGCACTCCGGGTGCGCGGGCAGCAGGAGACACCGCAGGCCGGCCGAGTACTCCTCGGGGTCGATGCCCTGTTCGGCGGCGCTGGCGCGGAGCTTGCCGAGGCTGCGGTCCGTGAGCCGATGCAGCCCGGACTTCAGATCCCCGCGCCGGGCAGCCCTTATGTCCTCGGAGAGCCGCGCGTGGCTCCGCCCCACAGCCCGCGCGATCCAGTCGCACGCCTCAGCGGCGGCCCGATGCGCCCCCGGCGTCGCCCGGGCCCCGGTGGCCATCGCCACCAGCACCAACGCCTGCTCCCCGACCCCGAACCGCGCGGTCAGCAACGAGTCCCGCCGCGGCTCCCCCCTGAACCGCGCGGAGTCCCCCCGCACAGAAACAGCCCTGATCGTGCTCGCCCCGTACCGCGCCCCGTCCAACACGGTGTCCGCGACCAGATCGTCGAGCTCATCCGGATCAGCCAGCGGGAGGGCGGTGGGCTCGGCGTCGTAGGTGGGGGGTCCGGAGCCCACGTAGTCGACGGTGAGTGAGGTGGACGGCGGTGCGAG
>NZ_JBXVPZ010000158.1:0-19946 GCF_057961495.1 Streptomyces sp. P5F9
GGGTGGGGTGGCTGCGGTCACTGATCAAGAAAACGGTAAGAACCTCCCGCCCCACGCCTCCACCTACAACCTTCGGCCCCGGCATCCCGTCCAACTCCCGCCCGGTTCAGGTAACTTGCCGGGCTTTCTTCTGCCCAGCTGGGGGATGTCATGAGTTCTGTCTCCGTCGGACGTGTGCTGCGTCGCGGGGCGTGTGCCGGAGCCGTGGGGGCGTTGGCCGTCGCCGGTCTCGGGAGCGGGGCGGCGGTGGCCGACGACGTACCGCAGACGGATGCGCTGGCGATCCAGTCGCCGTACGACGTGACGGCGACCGTCGCTCCTGACGGTGGGGTCGCGCGGTACCGACCGCTGGCACTGGGTCTGACGCACAGCAATGCCGCCTTCACCCCGGCCGACGGACGGCTGACCGTCGATGCCTCCGGACTCGCCGGGGTCGCCGAGGTGGCCTGGCCCGACAACTGCACGCCGGACGACGCCGGCACCGTCGCCGTGTGCGACACCGGGGACGTGCCGATCCGCTACAGCGCGCAGGTGCGGTTGAAGGTGCGGGCCGTCGCCGACGCCGCCATCGGAGCGCAGGGCACGGTCACGTACTCCGCCGAGGCCACCGGCGGCCCCGACGGCACGCTCGTCGCCCAGAGCGGCAACGACACCACCGTCACCGTCGGCTCCGGCGTTGACCTCGGTATCAGCACCCCGCAGGACGCCAACGGCATCGCGCCCGGCACCAGCCTCACCGTGCCGTACGCGATCACCAACACCGGCAACGAGACCGCCCACGGCTTCACCCTGAACATGTGGGCCACGTACGGCCTCGACGTCACCACCCGCTACCCGCAGTGCACCTACACGGGGCCGGACGTCGACGGCAGTGGCGATACGGCCGTGACCTGCTCCTTCGACACCGATGTCGCGCCCGGCGCCACCGTCGAGCTGCCGGAGCCGCTGCAACTCGCCGTCACCGAATGCGCGTTGTACGACCGGTTCGACTACGACGTCGAGCCGGCCGCCGACGTCACCGACCTCGACAGCTCCGACAACAGCCGCTCCTGGCACATCAACGCGGACAACACCGCCGACTTCGCCGTCTACGGCACCTCGGCGAGCGGCGCGGCCGGTGACACCGTCACCTCCGGCTTCCGCTTCGTCAACCACGGTCCCGCCTGGGCCGGCGACGTCAGCGCCGGCGACCCGATCACCACGCTCGACTTCTACGCACCGGAGGGCACCGTCGCCACATCCATGCCCAAGACCTGCCATGGGGCCCATACGCCCGGCGACGACCCGACCATCGCCCACTACGCGTGCACCCTGCCGACCTGGGCCAAGCCCGACCTGGACGTCAGCTTCCCGTTCCAGCTGCGCATCGACCGGGTCGTCCCCGACGCGACGGGCCACGTCACGACCCTGTCCTACAACGGAACGCCTCTCGCCTTCGACTCGAACACCGAGAACAACACGGCCGAGGTGATCGTCAACCCGTCTGCCTGACGGTGACGTTGAGGGGCGACCCCGCGGCTCGCCCCTCAACGTCCGGCGCCCACCGAGCTGTTGCTCAACTCCCCGCGAGAACACGCCCGTTCACGTCGACTCCCGCTTCACCAACTCCGTCGGCAGTATCACCGCCGCCGTGTCCTCGCCCCCGATCTGCGCCAGCAGCACCCGCACCATCTCCGCGCTGATCCGGTCGAAGGGCTGGCGCATCGTGGTGAGTTCGGGGCTGGACGCCAGCGCGGCGGGGGAGTCGTCGAAACCGCCGACCGCCACGTCCTCCGGCACTCGTCGCCCGGCCCGCTCCAGCGTGGTCAGCACGCCCCGTGCCATCAGGTCGGAGGCGACGAACACGGCGTCCAGGTCCGGGACTTGGGCGAGCAGTCGCTCGGCGCCCCGCTCGCCGCTGAGCCGGCTGTAGTCGCCGGAGACGATGAGGTCGTCGTCCACCTCGATGCCCGACTCCGCGAGCACCTCCTTGTACCCGGCGAGGCGCTCGACACCGCCCGGCGTGTCCAGCGGACCGGTGACCGTGCCGATGCGGCGGCGGCCGAGGGAGAGCAGGTGCCGGGTCATGTCACGGGCGCCGTCCCGGTCGTCGGCGGCGACGTAGCTGATCTTGGAGCCGAGCCCGATCGGCTTGCCGCACGCGACCAGCGGTACGCCCGCCTCGCTCAGCTCCTCCGCCACCGGGTTCCCGGAGTGGCTGGAGACCAGCAGCACCCCGTCGACGTGCCCGGAGGTGATGTACCGCGTGATCCGTCGCCGCTCGTCCTCGGTACCGGCCAGCATCAGCAGCAGCGGGATGTCGTGCGCGGCCAGCGCCTGCGTGCAGCCCCGCAGCAGGATGTTGAAGTTGGGGTCCTCGAAGAACTTCTCCTGCGGTTCCGTCAGCAGGAAACCGACCGAGTCCGAGCGCCCCGTGATCAGTGAACGGGCGTGCCGGTTCACTACGTAACCCGTCCTGCGGATGGCCGCGTTGACGGCCTCCTGCGCGGCCGGGCTCACATAGTGCCCGCCGTTGAGGACACGCGACACCGTGCCCCGCGAGACACCGGCCTCGCGCGCCACGTCATGGATCGTCGGTGGTCTGCGCCGACCCCCCGTATTGGTCATGGTCCAGACTCTACGGCTCCCGGACCCGGAGCCAGAAGCGCCACGCTGGGAGCGTTCACAGCAGAGAAACATCAAGGACACTTGTCAGCGGTCGCAGGCGTGCGGTTATGTTGGGGCGGCGCCCTAGGGCGTGCTGTGTGCACGTTCCCAAATTTCGACCACGGGAGAGATCCATGCCGGAGACCACCCCCAAGGGCCTCACCAGGCTCGCCTTCGGTGGGGACTACAACCCCGAGCAGTGGCCGGAGAGCGTCTGGCAGGAGGACGTCCGG
This sequence comes from Streptomyces sp. P5F9, assembly GCF_057961495.1. Classification (NCBI taxonomy): domain Bacteria; kingdom Bacillati; phylum Actinomycetota; class Actinomycetes; order Kitasatosporales; family Streptomycetaceae; genus Streptomyces; species Streptomyces sp. P5F9. The sequence goes on from NZ_JBXVPZ010000158.1 coordinate 2,880, forward strand.
CTGATGCGCGAGGCCGGCGTCACCATGGTGAGCGTGGGGATCTTCTCCTGGGCGCTGCTGGAACCCGAGCAGGGTGTGTACGACTTCGGCTGGCTGGACCGGATCATCGGCCTGCTGCACGAGAACGGCATCCGCGTCGACCTCGGGACGCCCACGGTCTCGCCGCCCGCCTGGTTCTACCGCGCCCACCCCGAGGCCCTGCCCGTCACCGCCGACGGCACCCGCTACGAGTTCGGCTCACGCGGTGCCATCTGTCACAGCAACGCCGACTACCGTGCCGCCGCCGCGAACATCACCACCCAGCTCGCCGAGCGCTACGGCACGCACCCCGCCCTCGCGCTGTGGCACGTCTTCAACGAGTACGGCGTCCCGGTCTCCGCCTGCTACTGCGACTCCTGCGCGGCCCACTTCCGCCGCTGGCTGACCACGACATACGGGAGCGTCGACGGGGTCAACGAGGCCTGGGGCACGGCCTTTTGGGGGCAGCGCTACGGAGACCTCGGGCAGATCAACCCGCCGCGCCTGACCCCGACCGCCGTCAACCCGGCCCAGGCACTGGACTACACGCGGTTCGCCGACGCCACGATGCGCGAGAACTTCGTCGCGGAGCGGGACATCCTGCACCGCCTCGCGCCCGGCATCCCGGTCACCACCAACTTCATGGCCGCCCTCAGCCAGTGCGAGTCCGTCGACTACTGGGCCTGGGGCCGCGAGGTCGACCTCGTCACCAACGACCACTACCTGATCACCGACGGCCGCCGCACCCACGTCAACCTCGCGATGGCCGCCGACCTCACCCGCTCCGTCGCGGGCGGCGCCCCCTGGCTGCTCCTCGAACACTCCACCTCGGGCGTCAACTGGCAGCCCCGCAACCCCGCCAAGGCCCCCGGCCAGATGGCCCGCAACGCCCTCTCTCACGTGGCGCGCGGCTCGGAGGGCGCGATGTTCTTCCAGTGGCGTCAATCCCGGCGCGGCGCCGAGAAGTTCCACTCCGCGATGGTCCCGCACGGCGGTACCGGGACCCGTGTCTGGCGCGAGGTCGTCGAACTCGGCGCGTCCGTCGAGGAGTTGGCCCAGATACGCGGCACGCGCACGCAGGCCGACGTGGCCGTCGTATGGGACTGGCACTCGTGGTGGGCGCAGAAACTGGCATGGCGCCCCAGCGAGGACCACGACGCCCGCGAGCGCGCCGACGCCTTCTACGAGGCCCTCTACGACCGCCACCTCACGGTCGACTTCGCTCACCCGGAAGCCGACTTGTCGGCCTATCCCCTTGTCGTCGTACCGGCGCTGTACCTGATGACGGAGGCGGCCGGCCGCAACCTCCAGCGGTACGTCGAGAACGGCGGCACCCTCGTCGTCTCCTACTTCTCCGGCATCGTCGACGAGCACGACGCCGTCCACGAGGGCGCCTACCCCGGGGCGCTGCGGGACGTACTCGGCCTGACCGTCGAGGAGTTCTCGCCCCTTCTGGCCGGCGAGCGGGTGCGGATCACCGGACCCGACGGCTCCGAACTCACCGGCGACGTCTGGACCGAGTTCGTCGTCCCGAACGGCGCCGAGACCGTGTGGACGTACGCCGAGGGCCTCACCGCCGACCACCCCGCCGTCACCCGCCACCGCCTCGGCGAGGGCACCGCCTGGTACGTGTCGACCCGGCTCGACGCCCACGGGCTGGACGCCCTGCTCGGCTGGGCGACCGAGGACGCCCGCATTCCGCCGCGCGCCGACCTCCCGTACGACGTCGAAGTCGTGTGCAGGGAAGGGGAGTTCGGCAGTTACCTCTTCGCGATCAACCACAGCGCCTCGGACGTCAAGGTGCCGCTGGGCACCGACGGCAGCGAACTGCTGACCGGCGAACCAGCCACGGGCGGCCTCGCGGTCCCCGCCGGAGCCGTCCGGGTCGTACGGCTCGACGGCTGACCCGACTCCCCTCCGCCCGCGCGAGCCGTGAGCCGCGGGTGGAGGGGGACCTCCCCTCTGTCGGACGTGCGGTTCTGTTCGGCTACGGCGGTGTGGTTCGGCCATCACCGGCCCCGGGAGGTGAGGTCCCGTCCCATCGGTACGGCCGCGCCCCGCCCGTCGCACCACGGCCCACGGCCGATCGGCCCTCACTCACAGGACCGTTCGGTCCCGGACAAGGGTCACCGAGTCCGGGACGTGGCGGACCGTACTGCGGGAGAGTGGGACGACGCGGCAAGCGGCGCGCAGAACGGAGGGTCACGACATGCTGAGAACTCCGAGAGGCCAGCGACGGTTGGACATCCTGGAGTGGCTGAGAGATCCCGCCACCCACTTCCCGGACCATCGGTATGTCCCCGAAGCCGGTGTCACCTCGGAGGCCGTGGCGGCCAAGCTGGGCGTGTCCCGCCAGGTCGCCGACACGCACCTCGAACTCCTCGCCGGTATGGGCCTGTTGCGTGCGCGGCGGATCCGGCTGCGCACCTACTACCGGCGCGACGAGGTCCGTATCGCCGAGGTTGCCCGGATGTTCGAGAAGGGCTGGTAGCCCCGCCTTTCCGGTGGTCTCCGGCGAGCGGGGCCTCAGACCTTGTCCTGCTCGGAGCGCGTCGGCGGTTCCTCCGGTTCGGCGGACACCGGGTCGTCCGGTGCTTCCGGTTCCGTGCGGAACGAGGCGTCGGGATCTCCGAACCGCTCGCACAGCAACCTGCCCACCAGCGCACCGCCGTAGAGCACGAAACCCACGCCGACCAGCCAGGACTCCACGACCAGGACCGTGCCGACCGGGCCGTAGCTGACCGCGTTGGTGACCAGGAGCGGGGTGAACACCAGGTACGAGAACCAGCGCAGGCCGACCAGGCCCGCCATCGTGGCGAGGGCGCCCGGGAGCAGATAGCGCCAGGGAATCCTGCGGTTGAGCAGGAAGTGCGGGCCCCACCAGAAGAACAGCAGGCCGGCCGCCATGCTGAGCAGGATGCGGGGCGTGCCCTCCAGGACGTTGCGGGTCTGCACCTGCGCGTACAGGTAGCCCATCAGCATGACCAGCCAGATCAGTTGGCGCCAGATGCGGTGCCAGGGCGCCTTGGCCGGGAGCCACACGTGTTCGTAGCCGCTCTGCACACTCGACGCGAAGGACAGCCCGAACAGCGCGAGCAGCGCCACGCTCCACGCACTCGTGGTGCCGATGACCTTGCGCGGCGGGGTGAAGACATCCGTGAGCGCGCGGGCGGACCGGCCGGACAGGTCCATGCCGTCGACCAGCCACAGCGCGAACCCGCCGTGCCCGAGCGGATCGGCCGCGGCCACCACGATCAGCAGGGGTGCCAGGGTGACCAGGGCGAGCGTCGCGAACCCCATCGCCCGGTGCAGCAGCTCCAACTCCCGGCCGCGCCGGTTGAGTTCGGCGAGTCCGAGTCGCTGCCACACCGCGCGCACCCGTCTCACCGCCGACGCCCCGGACGCTGGGTGGCCGACCGTGACATGAGGGCCCCCTTCCAGCCGACCGGCCGCGGGATCCGGGTCACCAGCAATACGCTCGGCAAACGTGGCCGGGCGACGTGACGACCGGGAAGAACAGCAAGCGTACGCGCGCCTGCCCGAACCGTGGAGGCTTCATGGACCGACAAGATGACCGCCCGGACGACCTGTTCGCCCGCCGCTACGTCGCGATCGGCGGCCGCGGCCCCGAGGACGTGGTCGCCGACGCCCGCGGCCGGGTGCTGACCGGCGTCGAGGACGGTCGCATCCTCCGCCTCGACGGACTGACCGACCCCGAGACGGTCCGGGTGGAGACCCTCGCCGACACCGGCGGCAGGCCGCTCGGCCTCGAACTCCTCCCGGACGACGGCCTGTTGGTGTGCGACGCGGAACGCGGACTGCTGCAGATCGACCTCGGGGACGGCTCTGTGCGGGTCCTCGCCGATTCGGTGGCGGGGGAGCCCTTGCGGTTCTGCAGCAACGTGGTCGCCCTGTCCGACGGCAGCGTGTACTTCACCGTCTCCAGCCGCCGCTATCCGCTCCACCAGTGGATCGGCGACATCGTCGAACACACCGGCACAGGACGGCTGTTGCGCCTCGCGCCCGGCAGTGACACTCCCGAAGTCCTCCTGGAGGGGCTCCAGTTCGCCAACGGCCTTGCCGCGAGCGCCGATGAATCCTTCCTGGTGATCGCCGAGACCGGTGCCTACCGCCTCACCCGCTACCGGCTCACCGGCCGGCGGGCGGGCCGTGGCGAACCCTTCGTCGAGGATCTCCCCGGCATGCCCGACAACATCGGGCGCGCCGGCCCCGACGGACCGCTCTGGGTGGCCCTCGCCGCACCCCGCGTGCCCCCGCTCGACCTCCTCCACCGCGCCCCGGACGCCGTACGGCACACCGCCGCCCGGATCGCCGTACGCGCGCCCTACCGCCCCACGGGTACGATCGGGGCCCTCGCGGTCGACGACGACGGGCATGTCGTCCACCACCTCATCGGGCGCGGCTCGCCGTTCCGCATGGTCACCGGCGTCTGCGAGGCGGCCGGTCACCTCGTGCTGGGCAGCCTGCGCGAACGCGGTGTCGCGCTGTGCGAGCCGCCCGCCCCGAAGTGACCCCGGCACGCCCCCGGCGTTACCCTGATGCCCGGCCGCGATCAGCTCGCGCGGCGCGGCGGTGGGGCCCGCCGTACCCGAACCGCGGCAGAGGTGCCGCCAACGGTCCCTACTTGTAGAGGCGTGTGCCCTCAGGGCCCCCGACGAGTAGGAGACGTACGGCCATGACAGCTCCCGAAGCCGAGAGCCTGCGTGCCCGGACCGAGGCCCCGCGCCCGTCCGTCTGGCGCGGTCAGGGACCCGTCGTCGCGGTGGTCGCGCTCGGCGGCGCGACCGGGGCCGTGGCCCGGTACGCGGCCTCGCTGTGGTGGCCCGCGCAGAGCGGCGGGTTTCCCTGGACGACCTTCGGGATCAATGTCGTCGGGTGCGCCGTGATAGGCGTGTTCATGGTGGTCATCACCGATGTGTGGGCCGCGCACCGGCTGGTGCGGCCGTTCTTCGGCACCGGTGTGCTCGGCGGCTTCACGACCTTCTCGACATACGCCGTCGACATCCAGAAGCTGGTGGACGCGGGCCATCCCCGCACCGCGCTCGCCTATCTCGCCGCGACCCTGCTCGCGGCGCTCGCGGCGGTGTGGCTCGGAGTGACGGCGGCCCGGCGGGTCCTGAAGTGGAGGCAGCGATGACCAGGCTGACCGGCAGCGCGCTGCGCGTGACGATCTTCATCGGCGAGAACGACGCCTGGCACCACAAGCCCCTCTACACGGAGATCGTGCACCGCGCGCACGCGGCCGGTCTTGCCGGTGCCAGCGTCTTCCGGGGCATCGAGGGCTTCGGCGCGTCCTCCCTGATCCACACCTCACGGCTGCTGTCGCTGAGCGAGGACCTGCCGGTGGCGATCGTGATCGTGGACACCGAGGAGCGCGTACGGGCCTTCCTGCCCCAGCTCGACGAACTCGTCGGCGAGGGGCTCGTGATCCTCGACGACTGCGAGGTCATCCGGTACGTGGGCCGCGCTGACGACTCCGGCCCATCGGACCGGAAGGGTAAGAGGTCGTTGTGAACTGGGTGTTGGTCGTCGCGGGAGCCATGGTCGGCGCCCCGCTCCGGTATCTCACCGACCGCGCGGTGCAGACCAGGCACGACTCCGTCTTCCCCTGGGGCACCTTCGCGGTGAACGTCACCGGCTGTCTGATTCTCGGCGTGCTGACCGGTGCGGTGTCCGCCGGGGCCGCGGGTCCACATCTCCAACTCCTCGTCGGGACAGGCCTGTGCGGGGCCCTGACGACGTACTCGACCTTCTCGTACGAGACACTGCGGCTGACCGAGACAGGGGCGGGGCTCTACGCTGCCGCCAACGTCGTCGGCAGCGTGACGGCGGGCCTCGGTGCGGCATTTGTCGGGGTGTCGATCGCGGAGGCCCTGTGGATGTAAGGGCTCGGGCGTCTCCCGTGCCCGAGCAGGACCGTTCCCGGCGCTATTGTCTACAGCACTGTCGACCAACTCCCAAGAACTGGATCTCATGAGCGTCATCAGCGTCGGTCAGGCCGCCGTCCTCGGAGTCGTCGAGGGGGTGACCGAGTTCCTGCCGGTCTCCTCGACCGGCCATCTGAAGATCGTCGAGGGGCTGATGAAGATCCCCGTCGACGACGATTCCGTCGTCGGGTTCTCGGCCGTCATCCAGGTCGGCGCCATCGCGGCCGTGCTCGTGTACTTCTTCAAGGACATCGTGCGGATCGTGACCGCGTGGGGCCGTGGCCTGCGCAACCGCGAGGAGCGCTACCACCACGACTACAAGTTCGCCTGGTGGGTGATCTACGCGACGATCCCGATCGTGCTGGTGGGTCTCGCCGCCAAGCCGCTCATCGACGGGCCGCTCGGCTCGCTGTGGGTGGTCGCGGCCTCGCTGATCGTCGGCAGTGGTGTCATGTGGGCGGCCGACCAGATGGGCCGGCACAAGCGCGGTGAGGACGACACCACGTTCAAGGACGCGATGCTGGTGGGCAGCTCACAGATCCTCGCGTTGCTCTTCCCCGGCTTCTCGCGCTCCGGCGCCACCATGTCCACCGGTCTCATCCTCGACCTGGACCGCGTCGCCGCCACCCGGCTCTCGTTCTTCCTCGGCATTCCGGCCCTGACCGGCGCCGGCATCTACGAGCTGAAGGACGCCCTGGGGGCGGGCGTGGGCGCCGCCCCGCTCGCCGTCGGCACCATCGTGTCGTTCGTGGTGGCCTACGCCTCCATCGCCTGGCTGCTGAAGTTCGTCGCCAAGCACTCCTTCAACGCGTTCGTGATTTACCGGATCATCATCGGTCTGCTGCTGTTCGGGCTGCTCGGCACGGGTGTGCTCAACAGCTGACGGCGGCCGACAGCGGGCGGACGATCATCGCAGCGGGCGTGAAGCCGGATTTTCAGGCTTCACGCCCGCTGAATTTTTCTTTTCCGATCGCTTGACAGCACTGTCCCGTCACCCGCAGGATCACGTCCGTGAACCTGTCAGACAGCCAGACAGGTGGAGTCGGGCCGCGGCGCGTCAGCGCCATGGAAGCGGTGCTTGTCCACCTCCGCGGCGCCATCGAGCGCGGCGACTACGCCATCGGCGACAAGCTCCCCTCCGAGGCGGAGCTGTGCCGCACCCTGGAGATCAGCCGCCCGGTGCTGCGGGAGGCCCTTCGTGCCCTGCAGACCATGGGCCTGACCGTCTCCAAGACCGGCAAGGGCACCTTCGTGGTGGCCAACGCCGTGGAGGACCCCACCTTCGGCGACTACGCGGCCAGCGACCTGCTGGAAGTGCGCCGTCACGTCGAGATCCCGGTCGCCGGGTACGCGGCCCTGCGCCGCACCCCGGAGAACCTGGACCATCTGGCCCACCTCCTGGACCGCATGGAACAGGAGACCGACACCACCGCGTGGGTCGCGATGGACACGCTCTTCCACCTCGCCGTGGCGGAGTCCGCCCAGAACCCGGTGTTCCGCCGGGTCATCGAGGAGATCCGCGACGCGCTGGCCCGCCAGTCCGCGTTCCTCAACGAACTCGGCGGCCGGCGCGAGCAGTCCAACCGCGAGCACCGGGCGATCGTCGAGGCGCTGATCGACGGCAGCGGGCCGGACGCCGTCGAGGCCATGTCCCACCACCTCGACCGGGTCGAGACGACCCTCACCGACATCGTGCGCCCCGCGCGCACGAACACCCCCACGGAAGGCGGACCCGAGGCGTGAGCGAGCAGTCCCTGCACGGCAGCGAGCAGTCCCTGCACGACGGCGTGCGGAAACGATCCGGCCATGTCGACGCCGGAGACGCCGGCTACAGCAAGTCCCTGAAGTCCCGGCACGTCAACATGATCGCCATCGGCGGCGCGATCGGCACCGGCCTCTTCCTCGGCGCGGGCGGCCGCCTCGCCGACGCCGGCCCCTCGCTGTTCATCGCGTACGCGGTCTGCGGCCTCTTCGCCTTCCTCGTGGTCCGCGCCCTGGGCGAACTCGTCCTGTACCGGCCCTCGTCCGGTGCCTTCGTCTCGTACGCCCGCGAGTTCCTCGGCGAGAAGGGCGCGTACGTAGCGGGCTGGATGTACTTCCTGAACTGGGCCACCACCGGCATCGCCGACATCACCGCCGTTGCCGTCTACACCCACTACTGGAGCATGTTCTCCGACATCCCCCAGTGGGTGATCGCCCTGATCGCCCTCGCCGTGGTCCTCACCGTCAACCTGATCTCGGTGAGGATGTTCGGCGAGCTGGAGTTCTGGTTCGCGATCATCAAGGTCAGCGCACTCGTCGTCTTCATGCTGATCGGCATCTTCCTGCTGGTCACCCAGCACCAGGTCGACGGTACGACCCCCGGCCCGTCCCTGATCACCGACAACGGCGGCATCTTCCCCAACGGCCTGCTGCCCATGCTCCTGATCATCCAGGGCGTCGTCTTCGCCTACGCCTCCGTCGAACTGGTCGGCGTCGCCGCCGGAGAGACCGAGAACCCCGAGAAGATCATGCCGAAGGCGATCAACTCGATCATGTGGCGCGTCGGCATCTTCTACGTCGGCTCGGTCGTCCTGCTGTCGATGCTGCTGCCGTGGAACAAGTACAGCGCGGGCCAGAGCCCCTTCGTGACCGTGCTGTCGAACATCGGCATCCCGGCCGCCGGCGGCGTCATGAACCTCGTCGTCCTCACCGCGGCCATGTCCTCGCTCAACTCCGGCCTGTACTCCACCGGCCGCATCCTGCGCTCCATGGCGATGTCCGGCTCCGCCCCCAAGTTCACCTCGGTGATGAGCCGCAGCCAGGTCCCCTACGGCGGCATCCTGCTCACCAGCGGCATCTGCGTCCTCGGCGTCGGCCTCAACTTCGTAGTGCCGGCGGACGCGTTCGAGATCGTCCTCAACTTCGCGGCGATCGGCATCCTCTCCACCTGGGGCATGATCATGCTCTGTCACTTCCTCTTCTGGAGGAAGACCGAGAAGGGCGAACTGACCCGGCCCGGCTACCGGTTGCCCGGTTCCCCCTGGACCGAACTCGTGACGCTGGCCTTCCTCGCCTCCGTCCTGGTCCTGATGTACGCCGACGGCGGCGCCGGACGCACCACCGTGCTCTGTCTCCCGCTGATCGCCGCCGCGCTCGTCGCCGGATGGTTCGCCGTCCGCCGCCGCGTGGCCAGCACGTCCTCCACCGCACCCGACGCGTGAGACCCACGTCGTCCTGACCCCGACAGGCAGTGATGTACAGCAGTTCCCTCGCGGACCCACCCCTCATCCGTGAACCCCTCCACGCACCCGTCGCCCACCTCATACGCGGCGGAATGATCGAGGGCATCCACTACGGCTCCGTCGTCGTCCTCGATGCCGACGGCCAGGTCCAGCTCCAGATCGGCGACATCGAGGCGGCGTTCTACCCGCGCTCGGCGATCAAGCCCGTCCAGGCCGTCGCGATGGTGCGCGCCGGGTTGCCGCTCGACGGTGAGCTGCTCTCGCTCGCCGCCGCCAGTCACTCCGGCGAGGAACGTCACCTCGCCGGGGCCCGGCGGATCCTCGAACTCGCCGGGCTGACCGAGTCCGATCTGCGCAACGTCCCGGATCTGCCCTACGACCCGGTCGTGCGCGATGCCTGGGTGCGCGAGGGTCGGCTGCCGTCCCGGCTCGCCCAGAACTGCTCCGGCAAGCACGCGGCCATGCTGTACGTGTCGAAGCTGAACGGCTGGTCGCTCGACGACTATCTCGATCCCGCCCACCCGCTTCAGCAGGCGATCGCGGAGATCGTGGAGGATCTCACCGGGCAGCGGATCGCTCGGGTGAGTGTGGACGGGTGCGGGGCTCCTCTGTTCTCCATCTCTCTGCATGGGCTTGCCCGGGCTGTTTCGCGGATTACTACTGCGGCGCCCGGTACGCCCGAGGCTCGGGTCGCGGATGCGATGCGGGAGTATCCGGAGATGGCTTCCGGTGCCGGGCGGGATGTGGCCGCGTTGATGCGGGCCGTTCCCGGGTTGTTGGCCAAGGACGGGTTCGAGGGTGTTGAGGTTGCCGCGTTGCCCGATGGGCGGGCTGTTGCGGTGAAGATCGCGGACGGGGCGAATCGGGCGCGCGTGCCTGTCGCTGCCGCTGGGCTTGCTCGGGCTGGGGTTTCGGAGTCGCTGCTTGCCGAGTTTGCGGGGGAGCCGTTGCTTGGTGGCGGGGAGCCGGTGGGTTGTGTGCGGCCCGTGCGTGGATTGGACCCGGTGTCGCCGTTGTCCGCGTGTGCCTAGATCGGTTGTTGGGGCGCTGCGGGTCCGTTGTGGCTGGTCGCGCAGTTCCCCGCGCCCCTGAATCACCTGAACCGTGTTGGAAAGAGGACCCCATGTCTGCCGTCAGCCGTCGCGAACACGACCTCCTCGGGGACCGGGATGTACCCGCCTCCGCCTACTGGGGTGTTCACACCCTGCGGGCCACCGAGAACTTCCCCATCACCGGGACGCCGATCTCCGTCTATCCGCACTTGATCAATGCTCTCGCCGCCGTCAAGGAGGCCGCTGCTCTCGCCAATGAGGAGTTGGGGCTGCTCTCGACGGAGAAGGCGGGCGCCATTGTCGCCGCGTGCCGGGAGATCCGGGACGGGAAGCTGCATGACCAGTTCGTGGTGGACGTGGTGCAGGGCGGGGCCGGTACCTCGACCAACATGAACGCCAACGAGGTTGTGGCGAACCGGGCGTTGGAGTTGCTGGGGCATGGCAAGGGCGAGTATCAGTACCTGCACCCGAACGAGGACGTGAACCTGGGGCAGTCGACCAATGACGTGTATCCGACCGCCGTCAAGATAGCGACTGTCTTTGCGGTGCATGGATTGACCGCGTCCATGTCTGTACTGCAGGACGCCTTTGCCCGTAAGGCTGTTGAGTTCCGTGACGTGCTCAAGATGGGCCGTACACAGTTGCAGGACGCGGTGCCGATGACGCTCGGTCAAGAGTTCTCGGCGTATGCGGTCATGATTGACGAGGATCGTCAACGTCTTGACGAGGCTGTCCAGTTGATCCATGAGATCAACCTGGGTGCCACGGCCATCGGGACCGGGCTCAATGCTCCTGCCGGGTATGCCGAGTCGGCTCGGCGGCATCTGTCGGAGATCACCGGGCTGCCGTTGGTGACGGCGGCGAATCTCGTTGAAGCCACGCAGGACTGCGGGGCGTTCGTGCAGATGTCGGGTGTGCTGAAGCGGGTGGCGGTCAAGCTCTCCAAGAGCTGCAACGATCTGCGGCTGCTGTCCTCGGGGCCGCGTGCGGGACTCGGGGAGATCAACCTGCCGCCGGTGCAGGCCGGTTCGAGCATCATGCCCGGGAAGGTGAACCCGGTGATCCCCGAGGTCGTCAACCAGGTCGCCTTCGAGGTGATCGGCAACGACGTCACGATCACGATGGCCGCCGAGGCGGGGCAGCTCCAGCTCAACGCGTTCGAGCCGATCATCCTGCACTCGCTGTCGGAGTCCATCACACATCTGAGTGCCGCCTGCGTCACGCTCGCCGAGCGCTGCGTGGACGGCATCACCGCCAACACCGAGGCGCTGCGCGCGAGCGTGGAGAACTCCATCGGCCTGGTCACCGCACTGAACCCGCACATCGGGTACACGGCCGCCACCGGCATCGCCAAGGAGGCCCTCGCCACCGGCCGGGGCGTGGCCGAACTCGTCCTGGAGAAGGGCCTGTTGCCCGCCGAGACCCTTGCCGCCCTGCTGCGGCCCGAGGTCCTGGCCGGCAGTGGACCCGTAGCCGTCTGATCCGCCCACGCGCACCAGGACCCGCCCGGAGGCACAATGGTGATCATGTCCCCATCGATGGCCTTCCAGCCGGTCCTGGAGCGCATCGCCGGTGAGATCGAGCAGATGCCCGGCCGCGGCCGGCCCGCCGACTACATCCCGGCGCTCGCGGCCTGCGACCCGCGCCGCTTCGGCATGGCCGTCGCGGAGCTGGACGGCACGGTGTACGGCGTGGGGGACTGGCGGCAGCCGTTCTCCACGCAGTCCCTCACCAAAGTCTTCACCCTCGCGCTCGACCTGGCCCGCGAGGGCGACGAGCTGTGGGAGCACGTGGGCCGCGAGCCCTCCGGCAACCCCTTCAACTCCCTTGTCCAGCTGGAGTACGAGAGCGGCATCCCGCGCAACCCGTTCATCAACGCGGGCGCGCTCGTCGTCACCGACCGGCTCCAGACCCGTACCGGAGACGCGGCCGGAGAGCTGTTGGCCTTCCTGCGTGCGGAGAGCGGGAACCCGTCTCTCGACTTCGACAAGGAGGTCGCCGCCTCCGAGTCCGCGAACGGCGACCGCAACGCGGCCCTCGCCCACTTCATGAAGTCCTACGGGAACATCGACAACGAGGTGCCCGTCCTCCTGGACCAGTACTTCCGGCAGTGCTCGATCGAGGCGTCCTGTGCCGATCTCGCCCTCGCCGCCGGTTTCCTGGCCCGGCACGGCAGCCGCGCCGACGGCTCCCGGCTGCTCACCCTCACCCAGGCCAAGCAGGTCAACGCGGTGATGCTGACGTGCGGGACGTACGACGCGGCGGGTGAGTTCGCCTACCGGGTGGGGCTGCCCGGCAAGAGCGGGGTGGGCGGCGGCATCATCGCGATCGTCCCGGGCCGGTGCACGCTCGCCGTGTGGAGCCCGGGACTTGACGAGCGGGGGAACTCGGTGGCCGGGGTCGCCGCGCTCGACCGCTTCACGACGCTGACCGGAGTGTCGGTGTTCTGAGCGCCGTCAGCCCAGGAACTCGGTGATCATCGGCAGCAGCACCTTCCGTCGCATGAGCTCCATGTGCGTCGTGCCGGGCAGCACGGCGAGTTGTGCGTCGGGGATCAGCCGCTGCATCTCGGCGAGGTGCTCGACGGGGAAGAAGTCCGTGTCGCCGATCACGAGGAGCGTGGGCGCGGTCACCGTGCGCAGGTCGTCGGCCGTCCAGGGCAGCGGGGCGTTCGCCGCCGCCGAGGACTTGGCGAAGAAGTCCTGGAAGTGCTCGGGGTGCGGTGCGACGGCCGCGTAGGCGTCGGCCATCTCCTGGAAGTCGGCCTGACTGGGCAGCCGGGGCGAGCTGAAATCGGGGGTGCGGACCTCGTCGTGGTAGCCGTCCAGGGAGTACGCGGTGCCGGTCGGCACGAGCCGTCCGACCCGCTCCGGGCGCCGGACCGCGATCTCCAGCGCGACCAGCCCGCCGAGGCTGAAACCGATGAAGTCGGCCTGCCGGACGCCGAGTTCGTCGAGCAGCGCCATCACGTCGGAGGCCAGGTCCGGGATCGTCAGCGGCCGGTCGGTGTCGGCGGTGTGGCCGTGGCCCTGGAGTTCGGGGGCGATCACGTACCGCTCGGCCGACAGCGTGGGCAGCATCGTCCCGAAGGTCAGACCGACGGTCTGGACACCGCCGTGCAGCAGCACCAGCGGGCGCCGGTCCTCGTGCTCGGTGCCATGGATCTCGTAGTACATCTCCAGGCCGTTCACCTTGGCGTGGGCGGAGCTGGTCGGCACGGTCATCACGTCCGTTCTGCGAAAGTCGGTCATCAGGGAGACCCGCCGCGGACAGAGAACTCACCGGTACCGAGGGCCGATCACACGGAGGTCACGCGCAGTCCGCCGCACGGAGAGCGGCAGGTCGTTTTCCCGCCATCCGGCGTTGACACGCTTGGCGAGTGGTGGCCATGGCTTTTCCCGTCGATCTCCGCCGCTGCCAGGTACTCGGGCTGGCCGGTACCGCCGTCCTCGCGTTGGGCGGTGAGACGGCCGGGGCGCTGCCGGCCGCGGACCTCTTCTCCCCGGCCTCGGCGCAGGCGGCGCTCGGGCTGGTCGGGGTCTACTTCGGTGTCGTCCTGCTGATAGCGGCCTGGCTGCTGCTGGGCAAGCTGATCCGCAGCGCCGAACCGCCCACCCCGCGCTCCCTGTTCCTGGTCCTCGCCGTGTGGGCGTCCCCGCTGCTGCTCGCGCCGCCGCTGTTCAGCCGGGACGTGTACAGCTATCTCGCGCAGGGCGCCATGGTCGACGCCCACATGGACGTCTACGCCCACGGTCCCGCCACGCTCGGCGGCCCCCTCGCCGACGAGGTCGCCCCGCTGTGGCAGCACACGGGCGCGCCGTACGGCCCGGTGTTCCTCGCGGTGGCGTCGTGGCTGTCCGGGCTGACCCGCGGCGAACTCCCCGCCGGGCTCTTCGGGATGCGGCTCGTCGCCCTCCTCGGGGTCGGTCTGATGGCCGCCGCGCTGCCCCGGCTCGCCCGGCACAGCGGCGCAGACCCCGCCGCCGCGCTCTGGCTGGGCGCCCTCAACCCGCTCGTCCTGCTCCACCTCGTCGCGGGCGCCCACAACGACGCGATCATGCTCGGACTCCTCGGCGTAGGCCTGGTCGCCGCCCTCGGCCGCTGGCCGGTCGTCGGCGCCGTACTCGTCACGCTCGCCGCCCTCGTCAAGGCGCCGGCCGCGCTCGGTCTCGCCGCGGTCGTGCTCCTCCAGATCCGCGCGGGCCACCGCCCGGCCAAGGCCGTCACGACGACCGTCGTCGCGTCCGCGGCCACCACGGTCGCCGCCACGGCCCTCGCGGGCACGGGCTACGGCTGGATAGGGGCCCTCGACACGCCCGTCTCGGCGCACAACTGGGCCCTCACCAGCCTCCTCGGCCGCGCCACCGGCGCCCTGCTGGAACACCTCGGCAGCGATCTCGCGCCCTTCGCCGTCCCGGCCTGGCACGCCCTCGGACTCGCGGTCACCGGCGCGGCCGTCCTCGCCATATGGTTCCGCCTGCGCCCCAGCCCGGTCTACGCGCTCGGCCTGAGCCTGGCGGTCGTCGCCGCGTTCGGCCCGGCGATCCGCCCCTGGTACGCCCTGTGGGGCCTCTTCCTCATCGCCGCCGCCGCGCCCAGCACGTCCGTACGGCACCGGGTGGCCGCCGTCACCGGCGTCCTCGCCCTCGCCGTCCTGCCCAGCGGCGGCCCCGCCGACATCGGCCAACTCGTGCTGGCCGTCTCCGGCGGCGTCCTCGCGATCGTCGTCCTCTGGCAGGCCCGCCAGGCGGCGGAGGCCCCGGCCCTGGGACGTACGGCATGAGAACGCCCGCCACCGACCGCGGCCGCGTCCTCCTGGTGCTGGCCCTCGCCGCCGTCGTCACCGTCTTCACCGCGACCGTCCCGCTGCTGCGCGACTGGTTCGACCTGCGCGTCTACTACGGCACCGTCCACACCTGGCTCCACCACGGCGGCCGGATCTACGACTACCACGTGCCCGGGACGGCCTACGGCTTCACCTACCCGCCGTTCGCCGCCGTCAGCATGGCCCCGATGGGCTACCTCGGCCTCGGCACCGCGATCATCGCCGCACTCGTCCTCAACCTCACGGCGCTCGGCGTCGTGCTGCGCATCCTGGCCGGACCCGGATGGCGGCGCTACGGCTGGTTCGGGTGGGCGCTGGCGGCCTGCGGGCTGGCGCTGTTCGAGCCCTTGCGCGACACCTTCAGCTTCGGGCAGGTGAACCTCATACTGCTGGCCCTCGTCCTCGGCGACGGCCGGCTCCTGTCCACCGGCCGGGGCCGCTGGGCGGGCGTCGGCATCGGCCTCGCGGCGGCGATCAAGCTCACGCCGGCCCTGTTCATCGCCCTGTTGCTGCTGGCCAGACGCTGGAAAGCCGCCGCGGTGGCGACGGCTGTGGCGCTCGCGGCGACCGGGCTCGCGTTCCTCGTGGTCCCGGGCGCCTCACGGTTCTACTGGACCCAGGCCATGTGGGACACCTCCCGGGTGGGCCGCCTCGACTACGTCTCCAACCAGTCCCTGCAGGGCGTCCTGGCCCGGCTCGGCGAAACGGGCCGCCCGATGTGGGCGACGGTCGTCGTCCTCGTGCTGGCCGTGTGGGCGGTACGGGCGCGTCGCGCGGTCGTCCTGGGGGACTGGACGGCCGCGTTCGCGCTGACCGGACTGACCGCGTGTCTGATCAGCCCGATCACCTGGGTGCACCACCTCGTGTGGCTGCTGCCGGCCTTCGCCGTCCTGGTCCGTGCCGGGCACCCGCGGATCGCGGGCGCCCTCTACGCGGTGATGTGCACGAGCGTCGTGTGGCTGTGGTTCGACGACTCCTCGGGCATCGACGGTTTCCTCGGCAGCAACACGTACACCTGGATCACGCTCGGCCTGCTGCTGTGGCTACCGACGGGTCAGACCCGCGGCAGCCGCCTGGTCCTGAGCCGGATCGCGGCCACCACCGCGCCCGCGCCCAGCACGGCCGCGGCCACGATCGCCGCGGTCTCGGCCCAGCCGGGTCCTTCGTCCGGTACGACCGCGGCGGCCACCGGCACCGCCGAGGGACCAGGTCGCGGCCTGGCCCGCAAGGCGTCCAGCGATCCCACCGGATCGACCCGCCCGGCCGCCGCGAAACCCCAGTCGAGCAGCTCGCGCGCCTCCTCGTACACGGTGAAACCGCCGCCCGCCTGAGGATTCATCACCGTCACGACGAGCGCCCGCCCGCCCCGACGCGCCGCCGCGACAAGGGTGTTGCCGGCGTGCGTGGTGTAGCCGTTCTTCACACCGATGATCCCCGGATACCGCTCCACACCGTCGTTGCCGGTCAGCAGCCGGTTGGTGTTCTGGATGCCGTACGACGATCCCTCGCCCGGGAACTCGGCCTCGGCGGTGGAGCAGTAGCGTGCGAAGTCCGCGTTGCGCAGTCCGGCGCGGCCGAACACCGCGAGGTCGAAGGCGGAGGAGACCTGGCCGTCGGTGTCGTACCCGTCCGGCGAGATGACATGGGTGTCGAGGGCGCCGAGGGTCCGTGCCTTGGCCTGCATCCGGGTGGCCGTGGTTTCCCAGCCGCCGTTGAGGGAGGCGAGGACGTGCACGGCGTCGTTCCCGGAGTTGAGGAAGACCCCGCGCCACAGATCGGCTACGCGGTACGTGTGCCCCTCCTCGACGCCGACCAGGCTGCTGCCCTCGCCGATGCCGGCCAGGTCCTGTTCGCTGACCCGGTGCCGGATCCCTCCGGGGAGCGCGGGGAGGACGGTCAGGGCGAAGAGGGTCTTCAGGGTGCTGGCGGGTGGGAGTTTGCGGTGGGCGTCGTGTGCGGCGAGGACTTCGCCGGTGTGGGCGTCGGCGACGAGCCAGGAG
>NZ_JBXVPZ010000159.1:0-19886 GCF_057961495.1 Streptomyces sp. P5F9
GGTCGGGACGGCTTCGGCGCCGCGGGCGCGGGCGTCGGCACGGGCCGCTCGCCGGGCCGCTCCACGGGCTTGCGTACGGGCTCCTTGGCGTCCCCCCCGGCCGGTTGGCCGTCGGTGGCGCGAAGGCCGCCGGAGAGGCCTCCAGGGAGCGCCAGGAGGCGGGTGCGCGAGGCGGGGACGGTCGGGGCGGCGGTCCTGGCGGTCGTACGGCGGGCCAGGCGCGCGCGTACGTCCTGTTCGGCGAGGGTGAGGCAGCGGTCCAGGAGGGCTGCCGCGGAGGGGTTCCCGCGCAGCGCTCTCAGCGCGGAGAGGTCGTCGACGTCCGGGCGGTACCCGGCGCCGAGCGCCTCCTCCAGGAGGGTGAGGTAGCCGGCGGTGGTGCCGGGCAGGGCGGCGCGGTACCGGGAGAGGTCGGCGACCAGGAAGGCGCGCAGTCGGACTCCCTCGCGTACCGCCTCGTCGAGCGATTCGGCGAGCCGGAGACAGTCCTGGACGTCCTCGGCCGAGGCGGTTCGGGGCTGGAGGGCGAGGGCGAGGGCGCGACGGAGCACACGCAGCTCCTCCGCACCGAACGCCATGCCGCCGCGGGATCCGTATGGCGTGGGCATGTGCCGACGATACGCGCTAATCAGACAAATTCGACATAGGGGGCGGGTGTGGCGCGGGGTTTTCGCCCGAGACGGACGGCGATGGCGCTACCGCGCGCGGGGCAGGCGCACTGCGCCCCGGCACGACGGCTCCGTCGGGCGCGACAGCACCCGGTGGGCACAAGTGGCGCCGGCACCTCGTGGGCGCGCCTGAGCGACGCCGACGGCGGCGGGGCGCCGCCCGGCGGCAGGGAGCCTCGTCCCGCACCCCGGCGCCAGGGTCACATCCGCGACACGTTCCGCTCGTACACCAGCCGCAGGCCGATCAGGGTCAGCCAGGGCTCGTGCTCGTCGATGACCGAGGCCTCGCCCAGGACCATCGGGGCAAGGCCGCCGGTCGCGATGACGGTGACGTCCTCCGGGTCGTCGGCCAGTTCCTTGGCCATCCGGGTGACGACCCCGTCGACCTGGCCGGCGAAGCCGTAGACGATGCCCGACTGCATCGCCTCGACGGTGTTCTTGCCGATCACGCTCCGCGGCCTGGCCACCTCGATCTTGCGCAGTTGGGCGCCCTTGACGCCGAGGGCCTCGACCGAGATCTCGATGCCGGGGGCGATGACACCGCCGATGTACTCCCCGCGCGCGGAGACCGCGTCGAACGTGGTCGCCGTACCGAAGTCGACGACGATCGCCGGGCCGCCGTAGAGCTCGACCGCGGCGACCGAGTTGATGATGCGGTCCGCGCCGACCTCCTTGGGGTTGTCGGTGAGGATCGGGACGCCGGTCTTGACGCCCGGTTCGACGAGGATGGCGGGGACATCGCCGTAGTAGCGGCGGGTGACCTCGCGCAGTTCGTGCAGGACGGACGGGACGGTGGCGCAGATCGCGATGCCGTCGATGCCGTCGCCCAGCTCCTCTCCGAGGAGCGGGTGCATGCCCATGAGGCCCTGGAGGAGGACGGCGAGTTCGTCGGCCGTGCGGCGCGCGTCCGTGGAGATGCGCCAGTGCTCGATGATCTCCTCGCCGTCGAACAGGCCCAGGACGGTGTGCGTGTTGCCCACATCGATCGTGAGGAGCATGACTACTGCGCCTCACGGAGGTCGAGGCCGATGTCCAGGATCGGCGCGGAGTGGGTCAGGGCGCCTACGGCGAGGTAGTCCACCCCGGTGTCGGCGTACACCTTGGCGTTGTCCAGGGTGAGCCGGCCCGAGGCCTCCAGGGCGGCGCGGCCGTGGACGATGCCGACGGCCTCCGCGCACTCCCCGGGCGTGAAGTTGTCCAGCAGGATCAGATCGGCGCCGGCGTCCAGGACGTCGCGGAGCTGGTGCAGGGTGTCGACCTCGACCTCGATCGGCACGTCCGGGAAGGCCTCCCGCACGGCCTTGAAGGCCTGGGCGACGCCACCCGCGGCGACCACGTGGTTGTCCTTGACGAGGGCCGCGTCCGAGAGGGACATGCGGTGGTTGACGCCACCGCCGCAGCGGACCGCGTACTTCTCCAGGGAGCGCAGGCCGGGCGTCGTCTTGCGGGTGTCGCGGACCTTCGCCTTCGTGCCGTCCAGGGCGTCGGCCCACGCGCGCGTGGCGGTCGCGATGCCGGAGAGGCGGCACAGGAGGTTGAGCGCGCTGCGCTCGGCGGTCAGCAGGTCACGCGTGCGCGTGGTGACCGACAGGAGCTTCTGTCCGGCCTCCACGCGGTCGCCGTCCTCGACGTGCCGCTCGACCTCGAACTCGTCGGTGCAGACCACGGAGACCACCGCTTCGGCGACCCGCAGGCCCGCCACGACACCGGCCTCACGCGCGGTGAAGTCGGCGGTGGCGACCGCCTCTTCGGGGATGGTCGCCACGGTCGTCACGTCGACGCCGCCGGCCAGGTCCTCCTGGATGGCGACGTTGGCGATGTCCTCGACCTCCAAGGGGTCGAGTCCGGCGTCCGCCAGGAGCTCGGCGAGCGCGGGATCAAGTCCGCACTCCATGTACTCGGCATCTTCGCCCGCGCCACAGGCACAGCCGTCGCCGCAGCCACCGCTGTCGGCGAGGGGAAGATCGTGGGTGCTCACTTCTGTCACTGCTCCTGGGGACGGTGCTGCCGGGTCGGGGGGAAGTCTGCGGTGTCCGTGGTGTGTACGGCCAGCGTGCGGTCCGGATTCAGCCGTACGACGATGTGGCGGCGCCATGCGGTGTCGTCACGGTCGGCGTGGTCCTCGCGCCAGTGGCAGCCCCGGGTCTCCTCGCGCCGGGCGGCGGCGGTGACCAGGACGCGGGCGACGCACAGGAGGTTGGTGGCCTCCCAGGTGTCGACGCCGGGCTCGGCGGTCTTGCCGTTCTCGTCGAGCGCGTCACGGGCGTCGCTGTGCAGCTGCTGAAGCTGTCCGGCGGCCGTGGCGAGGGAGTCGGCGGAGCGCAGGACGCCCGCACCCTCGGTCATGATCCGCTGGACCGCGAACCGGGCCTCCGGGGCCAGCAGCGGGTGCGCGGGCTTCTGGGGGTGCGTGACCGGCTCGGGCACACGCGCGTGAAGGGCGTCCTCGGCCTGGTTCCCGGTGATGTCGGCGACGATCCGCTCGGCGTAGACGAGGCCTTCGAGGAGGGAGTTGGAGGCAAGCCGGTTCGCGCCGTGCACGCCGGTGCAGGCGACCTCGCCGCACGCGTACAGGCCCGGGACGGTCGTCCGGCCCCGGGAGTCGGTGCGGACGCCGCCGGAGGCGTAGTGGGCGGCCGGGGCGACCGGGACGGGCTCCGTGACCGGGTCGATGCCGTGGCTGCGGCAGGCGGCGAGGATCGTCGGGAAGCGGTGCTCCCACATGTCGGCGCCGAAGTGCCGGGCGTCCAGGAACATGTGCTCGGCGTCCTGCTCCTGCATGCGCCGCATGATGCCCTTGGCGACGATGTCCCGGGGCGCGAGCTCGGCCAGTTCGTGCTGGCCCACCATGAAGCGCACGCCGTCGGCGTCGACCAGGTGGGCGCCCTCGCCACGCACCGCCTCGGAGACGAGGGGCTGCTGGCCCTCCGCGTCCGCGCCGAGGAACAGCACGGTGGGGTGGAACTGCACGAACTCCAGGTCGGAGACCTCGGCACCCGCGCGGAGGGCGAGTGCGACCCCGTCGCCGGTCGACACGGACGGGTTGGTGGTCGCCGAGAAGACCTGCCCCATGCCGCCGGTCGCGAGGACCACGGCGGGCGCGTGCACGGCGCCCACACCGTCGTGCTGGCCCTCGCCCATGACGTGCAGGGTGACGCCCGCGGTACGGCCGTCGGCGTCCGTCAGGAGGTCCAGGACGAGCGCGTTCTCGATCGTGCGCAGGCCACGCGCGTGTACGGCCTCGACGAGCGCCCTGGAGACCTCCGCGCCGGTCGCGTCGCCGCCCGCGTGCGCGATACGGCGCCGGTGGTGACCGCCCTCGCGGGCCAGCTCCAGTCCTCCTTCGGAGGACTCGTCGAAGTGGGCGCCGGTCTCGATGAGCCGCCGTACGGCGTCGGGGCCCTCGGTGACGAGGATCCGTACGGCCTCCTCGTCGCACAGGCCCGCGCCGGCCACCAGGGTGTCGTCCAGGTGCTGTTCGGGGGTGTCGCCCTCCCCGAGGGCCGCGGCGATGCCGCCCTGGGCCCAGCGGGTGGAGCCGTCGTCGAGGCGGGCCTTGGTGACGACGACCGTCCGCAGCCCGGCCGCCTCGCAGCGCAGGGCCGCGGTCAGGCCGGCCACTCCGGAGCCGACGACCACGACGTCCGCGTCGATGGACCACCCGGGGGCGGGTGCGTGCAGTCGTATGCCTGTGCTGGTCACGAGGCGGCTCCGAGGGTTCCGAAAGCGAGTGGGATGTTGTCGATCAGCCGGGTCGTCCCGACCCGGGCGGCGACGGCGAGGACGGCCTCCCCGGTGAAGTCCTCGTCCACGTCCGTGAAGTCGGAGGGGTCGACCAGGGCGAGGTAGTCCAGGGCGAGCGGCGGGTCCAGGCGGGCGGCGTCGTCGAGGACCAGGCGGGCGGCCGCGCGGACGGAGGCCGGGTTGCCGGGGCCGGGGGCCGCCTTGGCGACGGCGTGCGCGTCGGCCGCCGCGCGGGACTCCCCTATGGCGCTGAGCGCCGCGGCACGCGCGTGCGTGGCGGGCACCTCACGGGCCCGCGCCCGGAGCGCCTCCTGGGCGGCGTGCCGGTCGCGGCCCGCGAACAGGGCCTGGGAGAGGGCGAGCGCGGTGCGCCGCTCCCGGGGGGACAGATAGCGGTTGCGGCTGGACAGGGCCAGGCCGTCGGCCTCGCGGACGGTCGGCACGCCGACGATCTCCATGCCGAAGTTCAGGTCGCGGACCATCCGGCGGATCAGGGCGAGCTGCTGGGCGTCCTTCTGGCCGAACAGGGCGACGTCGGGGCGCGTGAGGTGCAGCAGCTTGGCGACGACGGTGAGCATGCCGTCGAAGTGACCGGGGCGGACCGCGCCCTCCAGGCGTTCGCCCATGGGGCCCGCCGAGATGCGGACCTGGGGTTCGCCGCCGGGGTAGACCTCGTCCACGGAGGGCGCGAACACCACGTCGGCGCCCGCCAGTTCGGCGATCTTGAGGTCGGCGTCCAGGGTGCGCGGATAGCGGTCGAGGTCCTCGCCCTTGCCGAACTGCAGCGGGTTCACGAAGACGGTGACCACGACCTCGCCGTCCGGTCCGGCGATCTCGCGCGCGGTGCGGACCAGAGTGGCGTGGCCCTCGTGCAGGGCGCCCATCGTCATCACGACGGCACGACGGGCCGCACGCGTGCGTGCGTGCAGTTCCTCGGCGGTGCGCAGCAGGGTGGCGGTCATCCGGCATCTCCCTCGGTGCCGTTGGCGAGCACCCCAAGGAGGTCCTCGGCGAGCTCCGGCTTGAGCAGCCCGTGGGCCAGGGCCCGGTCGGCGGTCGCGCGGGCCATCGCCAGATAGCCGGCGACGGTCTGCGGTGCGTGCTTGCGCAACTCGGTGACATGCGCGGCGACCGTGCCCGCGTCCCCGCGCGCGACGGGGCCGGTGAGCGCCGCGTCGCCGGAGCGCAGGGCGTTGTCCAGGGCGGCGCCGAGCAGCGGGCCGAGCATCCGGTCGGGGGCCTCGACGCCGGCCGTGCGCAGCAGCTCCATGGACTCGGCGACCAGGGTCACCAGGTGGTTGGCGCCCAGCGCGAGGGCCGCGTGGTAGAGCGGGCGGCTCTCCTCGGCGATCCACTCGGGCTCGCCGCCCATCTCGATCACCAGGGCCTCGGCGGCCAGCCGCAGCTCCTCGGGCGCGGTGACCCCGAAGGAGCACCCGGCGAGCCGCTGGACGTCCACCGCGGTGCCCGTGAAGGTCATCGCGGGGTGCAGGGCCAGCGGCAGCGCGCCGACCCGCAGAGCGGGGTCCAGGACCCGCGCGCCGTACCGCCCGGAAGTGTGCACGAGGAGCTGCCCCGGGCGTACGGCCCCGGTGTCGGCGAGGCCCTCCACGAGCCCGGGCAGGGCGTCGTCCGGGACGGTCAGCAGCACCAGGTCGGAGCGCTCCAGGACCTGCGCGGGCGTGACGACCGGCACGTCCGGGAGCATCAGCGCCGCCCGTCGCCTGGACTCGTCGGACACCCCGGAGACGGCCACCGGGCGGTGCCCGGCCAGCTGGAGCGAGGCGGCCAGCGCGGGTCCCACCCGGCCGGCGCCGACGACCCCGACGGCGAGCCGCGCGGGGCGGTCCTTGGGCTCTGGTTGTTGGAATGTACTCACGCGACGGCGGCCTTCCCGTTCCAGTCCGCTCCGGGTACCGGACGATTTCTCGTCATGTTAACGCGATCGGTTCGGGGGAGGTCCGGTTGTCCACAGGCTGTGGGCGGTCGCACAGCCGTGCCGTACGGGAAAGCCTGGGGAAATCCGGGTGCTTCCGCGGACCCGCGCCAGGCATCATCCGGAGCATGAGCGATACGGCGGAACAGGGCGTGGATCAGGCGGAGCAGGGCGAGCGGGGAGCGGAGCCGGCAACGGACGAGGAACGCGACCTGGCGCGCCGCGAACGGCGCCTCAGCGCGAACCGGAACGCGGAGCGCGCGCTCGCGCGGCTCGGCTTCCTGGGCACGCTCCGGGAACGGCTCGCCTTCGTACAGGAGGCGGCCGAGCTGTACGACCTGGCCGAGACGTCGGACATGTACGGCGGGGGCATAGTCGAGACCCTGGAGAAGCGGGTCGCCGAACTCCTCGGCAAGGAGGCCGCCGCCTTCTTCCCCACGGGCACCATGGCCCAGCAGGTCGCCGTGCGCTGCTGGGCGGGCCGCACCGGCAACCCGACCGTCGCCCTGCACCCGCTCGCCCACCCCGAAGTGCACGAACGGGACGCGTTCAGCCAGGTCAGCGGGCTCCGCCCGGTCCATGTGACGAGCGAACCCCGGCAGCCGACCGCCGACGAGGTGCGCGGCTTCCCGGAGCCCTTCGGGACGCTGATGCTCGAACTGCCCCTCCGGGACGCCGGTTTCGTCCTGCCCTCCTGGGAGGAACTCTCCGCCGTCGTCGAGGCAGCCCACGAACGCGACGCGGTGGTCCACTTCGACGGCGCCCGTCTCTGGGAGTCCGCCACCCACTTCGGCCGCCCGCTCGACGAGATCGCCGACCTCGCCGACAGCGTCTACGTGTCGTTCTACAAGTCCCTCGACGCCCTCGGCGGCGCCGCGCTCGCCGGCCCGAAGACCCTCATCGACGAGGCGAAGACCTGGCGGCACCGCTACGGCGGCACGGTCTTCCAGCAGTTCCCCACCGCGCTGACGGCCCTCGCGGGCCTGGACCGGGAACTCCCCCGGCTCCCCGCGTACGTGGCCCACGCGCGCGTGGTCGCCGAGGCGCTGCGCGAGGGGTTCGCGGCGGCCGGGGTGCCCTGGATGCGCGTCCACCCCGAGCAGCCGCACACGAACGAGTTCCAGGTCTGGCTGCCGTACGACCTCGACACCGTCACGGAGGCCGCGATCCGGCAGGCCGAGGAGACGAAGACCTCCCTCTTCTCCAACTACTGGGACGCGAAGGGCCCGGGCCTGGCGGTCACCGAGGTCTACGTGCGCGCCGCCGCCCTGGAGTGGACGGCCGACGACGTGAAGGCGGCGGTCGCGGACTTCGTGGTCCGTCTGAAGGAGGAGACGGCCGCCCGCTAGGAGACCAGGCGGCCCAGAGCCCGCTGTAGCCGGCCATGAGCCGGGCGTTCCGCGACGACCGCGCGGAACTGCCGGTAGCCGCGCAGTTCGCGGGCGGTCCGCCAGTCGTGGGTGCCGGGCGGGGGCGGCGGGGTCTCGCCGAGCCGCTGGGCGCGGTAGGTGTCGAGGAGGTACTGCTGGGTGATGCTCATGTCTCCAGGCTGCGCAGCCGCACGGTGACTGTCGCGTCGATTGACGGGCGCCGTCAAACGAGGGGGCGTTGTCAGTGGCGGGGTGCACGATTGAGGACATGAGCGTGCACATCGACATCACCGGGCTGCGGCCGGAGCGGATCACCTTCGCGCCCTCACCCCTGGGCGAGCTGTGCATGGCGCTGCACGCGATGTCCGAGCCGGGGCACCACCCGGGCCTCCAGGGCTGGGTCACCGGTGTCACCGCCCGGCTCGATCCGCATCTGGCCGACCGGATGTGCGAGGCGGACTTCCTGTGGCGGTCGACGTTCTCGGACCTGTTCCTGCCGTACGCGGGCATCCCGGGCCGCAGCACGCTCCCCGGGGCCACGCTCGCCGAGGAGCTGGATCTGCTGGACAAGCTCACCGACGAGCAGTTCGTGGACGCGGCCATGGAGTTCACCACCTGCGCGATCTCCTACGGCACGGGCGGACCCGGCCCGCTCACCGACGCCGGGATCCGGCGGCGCGCCCTGGAGCAGGCGGCCGCGCGCGGACCGCATCAACTGGCGTTCACCGAGCGGCTGTTCGCCGACCCGCCGCGGACCAGGGCCTGGCTGCGGCAGTTCCTGGAGGACTGCGACGAGGCGTTCTTCGCGGAGACCTGGTCCCGGACGCACCACCAACTCGTGGCCGACGCCCGCCACAAGACGGACCTCCTGCGCCACAAGGGCCTCGCCGAGGCACTGACGTCGATGTCCACCGCGGTGACCCTCGACGAGAGCGCCACCCGCATCACGGTCGACAAGCTCGGCACCGGCCGTACGGCCACCCAGGACGGCGGCCTCCTCCTGGTGCCCACGGCCCTGGGCTGGCCGCACCTGACGGTCCTGTACCGGTACGGCTGGCAGCCCGTCGTGCACTACCCCGTGCACAACACCCCGAAGATCGCCACGCCGACCTCCCTGGAGCAGCTGACCCTGCGGATGACCGCCCTGTCCCACCCGGTCCGCATGCGCCTGTGCCGCAGCCTGGCCCGCAGCGCGTTCACCACCGGCGAGCTGACCCAGGTGCACGGCATGACCGCCCCCGAGATATCCCGCCACCTCGGCGTCCTGAAGAAGGCCGGCCTGATCACCACCCGCCGCCGCGGCCGCTACGTCCTGCACCAGCTGGACGTCACGATGGTGGCCCGCCTGGGCAGCGACTTCCTGGAGGGCATCCTCAGGTAGGCGGCACCGCACGGACAGCGGTCCCGTAGAGCCGTATCACCGCAGATCGCCGGCGGCCTCCTCAGCCGTGGCCGCCCGCCCGCACCAGCCCCGTCTCGTACGCCAGGACGACGACCTGCACCCGGTCCCGCAGGCCGAGCTTGGTGAGGATGCGGCCGACGTGGGTCTTCACGGTCGCCTCGGACAGCACCAGGCGGGCCGCGATCTCGCCGTTCGACAGGCCCTGGGCGACGAGGATCATGACCTCGCGCTCGCGCTCGGTGAGCCGCTCCAGCTCCTTGCGCTGGGGCTCCTTGCCGGTGGCGGGCAGCATCGGGGCGAAGCGGTCCAGGAGGCGCCGGGTCGTCGAGGGCGCCACCACGGCGTCCCCGCTGTGCACGGAGCGGATCGCGGTGAGGAGTTCGCCGGGCGGCACGTCCTTGAGCATGAAGCCGG
Source organism: Streptomyces sp. P5F9 (assembly GCF_057961495.1). NCBI lineage: Bacteria > Bacillati > Actinomycetota > Actinomycetes > Kitasatosporales > Streptomycetaceae > Streptomyces > Streptomyces sp. P5F9. The sequence goes on from NZ_JBXVPZ010000159.1 coordinate 9,535, forward strand.
AGGCGCCGGCCTTCAGCCCGGAGAAGGCGTACTCGTCGAGGTCGAAGGTGGTCAGGATCAGCACCTTCGGCGGGTTCTCGCCCTGGCAGATGCGGCGGGTGGTCTCCACCCCGTCCAGCTTCGGCATACGGACGTCCATCAGCACCACGTCGACCGCGGTCGCGGCGAGCACCTGAAGGGCCTCGACGCCGTCGCCCGCCTCGGCGACGACCTCCATGTCCGGCTGGGCGGCGAGCACCATCCGGAACCCGGTGCGCAGCAGCACCTGGTCGTCGACGAGCATCACGCGGATCGCCATCGGGTCCTCTTCCGTTCCGTCAACAGGATCGTTCAACAATGGGTTCAACAGGTCGTTCAACAATTCGTTACAGGTGTCACTGCTCGGCGTACGCCACGTCAGTGCGCGGGTTTCAGCGGCAGCAGCGCGCTGATACGGAAGCCGCCGCCGGGCCGCGGTCCCGCGTCCAGCGTCCCCCCGACCATGCCCACCCGCTCACGCATACCGATCAGACCATGCCCCTGCCCGTCGGCGCCGCCCTCCTCGTAAAGCTCGTGCGGGGCGCCCTTGCCGTCGTCCTCGACGAGCAGCCCGAGTCCGTCGTCGAAGTAGACCAGCCGCACGCTGGCCCCCGTGTTCGGGCCGCCGTGCTTGCGGGTGTTGGTGAGCGCCTCCTGCACGATCCGGTAGGCGGTCAGCTCGACGCCGCTGGGCAGCGGGCGCGGGGTGCCCTCGACCTTGAAGTCGACGGGCAGTCCGGACGTACGGCACTGCTCGACCAGGTCGTCGATCTGCTCGACGTCCGGCTGCGGCACGTACTCGCCGGCCTCCTTGTGCTCGCCGGTGCGCAGCACGCCCAGCAGGCGGCGCATCTCGGCGAGGGCCTGGCGGCCGGTGGAGGAAATCGTCTCCAGGGCCTTCTTCGCCTGGTCCGGCGCGGAGTCGAGGACGTAGGCGGCGCCGTCGGCCTGGACCACCATCACCGACACGTTGTGCGCGACCACGTCGTGGAGCTCGCGCGCGATCCGGGCGCGCTCGGCGGCGACCGCGACCTTGGCCTGCGCCTCGCGCTCCTTCTCCAGCCGGGCGGCGCGCTCCTCCAACTGCGCGAAGTACGCGCGCCGGGTGCGCATCGAGTCGCCGAGCACCCAGGCCAGCGCGAACGGCACCGTCTGGAAGATCGCCAGCGCGACCAGCCCGGCGGAACTGGTGTTCTCCTGGGGCCAGCGGATCTGCGCCAGGGTCGCCGCTGACAGACCGGATGCCAGGGCGAAGCGGGAGGCCCAGCGGGCACCGACCGCGGCGACCGTGTAGACGATCACCAGCATGGCGAAGTCGGCCACCACGGGCTCGATGTCGAGAACGAGCTGCGCGAGTCCCGTCGCCCCGGCCAGGACGAGCATCTTCTCCGGCCAGCGGCGGCGCAGCGCGATCGCCACACACATGACGGCGGACGCCGCGATCGCCCCGGCGGCCGTCCCGTGCCCGCCCGACGCGTAGCTGGTACTCGCGATGCTCACGCCGCTCAGCCCCAGCAGGAAGACAGCCCAGAAGGTGTCGACCCATGTCGGGTGTCTGCGGAGGAAGTCATAGAGGCGCTGCACGTAACCCAGCGTAGGGACGCGTGATGTGTGCGGGGGTCAACCGGAGGACCGATCCGTATACGTCCCGCGTACTCCCCAAGGTGGAGGCCCCGTTGTCCTGTGCACTTAGTCTGACCGCGTGACGGAAGACACCACGAGCCGGTGGCGCGGCTGGCGGACAGCGGCCGAGGAGGCCCTGTACGGGCCCGAGGGCTTCTACCGCAGGCCCGAGGGACCCGCCGGACACTTCCGTACATCCGTGCACGCGTCCGCGCTCTTCGCGGGCGCCGTGGCGCGACTGCTGTGCCGGGTGGACGAGGCCCTCGACAGGCCGGCCGCCCTGGACTTCGTGGACCTCGCCGCCGGCCGCGGTGAACTGGTGACCGGCGTGCTCGCCGCGCTGCCCGCCGAAGTGGCCGCACGCGTGCGTGCGTACGCCGTCGAGATCGCCGGCCGCCCCGAAGGGCTCGATCCCCGCGTCGAGTGGCTGACCGGGCCCCCGAAGGGGATCACCGGGCTGCTGTTCGCCAACGAGTGGCTGGACAACGTGCCCGTGGAGGTGGCCGAGGTGGACTCCGTCGGCGTACCGCGGCTCGTGCTCGTACGGGAAGACGGGACCGAGCGGCTCGGAGAGCCCCTCTCCGGTGCCGAGGCCGAGTGGCTCGCCCGGTGGTGGCCGCAGGCGCCCGAGGAAGGCCTGCGCGCCGAGATCGGCCTCCCCAGGGACACGGCCTGGGCGTCCGCCGTCGCCGGCGTCGACCGGGGACTCGCCGTCGCCGTCGACTACGCGCACACTCGGGACACCCGCCCCCCGTTCGGCACCCTCACCGGCTTCCGCGAGGGCCGCGAGACGGCACCCGTACCGGACGGCTCCTGCGACATCACGGCGCACGTCGCCCTGGACGCCTGCGCGGAAGCGGGCGAGACCGCCGCCCAGAAGGGGAGCGCGCTCCCCGGCGCACGCCTGCTCACCCAACGCGCCGCCCTGCGCGCCCTCGGCGTCACAGGCGCGCGCCCCCCGCTCACGCTGGCCTCCACCGACCCGACGGCGTACGTCCGCGCCCTCGCGAGCGCAGGCGAGGCAGCCGAACTCACGGCAACCGGCGGACTCGGCGACTTCAGTTGGCTCGTGCAGTCGGTTGGAATTCCGGGCCCGCTCGACGAACCCTGAACAACCCCTACTTGCCGATTACTTGTCGATTTACTTGTCGATGTCCCCGACCACGAAGAACAACGACCCCAGGATCGCCACCATGTCCGCCACCAGCGTCCCCGGCAGCAGCACGGCGAGCGCCTGGATGTTGTTGTAGGACGCCGAGCGCAGCTTCAGCCGGTACGGGGTCTTCTCGCCCTTGCTGACGAGGTAGTAGCCGTTGATGCCGAGCGGGTTCTCGGTCCACGCGTACGTGTGCCCCTCGGGCGCCTTCAGGACCTTCGGGAGCCGCTGGTTGATCGGGCCGGGCTCCAGCCCGGCGAGCCGGTCGAGGCAGGCGTCCGCGAGGTCGAGCGCGTTGTGGGTCTGCTCCAGGAGCACCTCGAAGCGGGCGAGACAGTCGCCCTCCTGGCGGGTGACGACCTTCAGGGTGTCCTGGAGTTCGCCGTACGCGAGGTACGGCTCGTCGCGCCGCAGGTCGAAGTCGACGCCCGAGGCGCGGGCGATGGGCCCGCTGACGCCGTACGCGTGCACGGCCTCCGGCGACAACTCGCCCACCCCGCGCGTGCGGCCCCGGAAGATCTCGTTGCCGAGCACCAGGTCGTCGAAGCGGTCCATCCGGGAGCGCACCGCGGAAACGGCCTCACGCGCGCGTGCCGTCCAGCCCGCAGGGACGTCCTCCTTGAGGCCGCCGACGCGGTTGAACATGTAGTGCATGCGCCCGCCGGAGACCTCCTCCATGACGTTCTGGAGCACCTCGCGCTCCCGGAACGCGTAGAACACCGGGGTGATACCGCCGAGTTCGAGGGGGTACGACCCCAGGAACATCAGGTGGTTGAGCACCCGGTTCAGCTCGGCGAGGAGGGTGCGTGTCCACACCGCGCGCGGGGGGACCTCCATGCCGAGCATGCGCTCCACCCCGAGGACCACGCCCAGCTCGTTCGAGAAGGCGGACAGCCAGTCGTGGCGGTTGGCGAGCATGATGATCTGGCGGTAGTCGCGCGCTTCGAAGAGCTTCTCGGCGCCGCGGTGCATGTAGCCGATCACCGGCTCCGCGTGCTGGATGCGCTCGCCGTCCAGGACGAGCCGCAGGCGCAGCACACCGTGTGTGGAGGGGTGCTGGGGGCCGATGTTGAGCACCATGTCGGTGCTCTCCGCGGCGCCGCCGATCCCGACCATGGTCTCCGTCGTGGGAGTCATGGGCACAGTCTCTCGTACGTACGCTTGCGGCATGGAAACGGGGACTGCCGCCCAGGACGGCGCGGCGCGCGAGCCGGTGTGGACCGGGCTGCCGCCGGGGCTGCTGAAGATGCGACGCCTGTTGCTGGTGGTGTGGCTGGGGCTGCTGGCCGTGGCCCTGGGTGTGCCGCTGGGCCTGTTCGCCGGCCCGGGGTGGGCGGCGTTCGCGCTGCTGCCGCTCGCCCTGATGGCGTGGGGCTGGGTGCTGCTGGGCCGCAACTGGCGCTCCTGGAGGTACGCCGAGCGCGCCGACGACCTGCTGATCACCCGGGGCGTGCTGTGGCACCACGAGACGATCGTGCCGTACGGGCGGATGCAGCTCGTGGAGGTGACCTCGGGGCCCGTGGAGCGGCACTTCGGGCTGGCCAGCGTGCAGTTGCACACGGCTGCCGCGGCGACCGACGCGACCATCCCGGGGCTCGTCCCGGCGGAGGCCGAGCGGCTGCGCGACCGGCTCACCGAGCTGGGCGAGGCCCGATCGGCGGGGCTGTGACGACGCCGGGCGCCGACAAGGACGTACCCGAAGCGACCGAGGTCGTACGGGAGCAAGTTCCGGTCGTGGAGCGGCGGTTGCATCCGGTGACGCCGTTGCGGCGGGCGTGGGCGCCGGTCGCCGTGATCATCGGGTGGGCGGTGCACGACCCCAGCCAGGCGCAGGAGCAGCTGACCCGGCTGACCACGGTCACGCTGCTCATCGGGCTCGCCGTGTTCGTCCCGGCCGCCGCCCTGTACGGCTTCCTGACCTGGTGGTTCACGCACTTCGCGGTGACCGACACCGAACTGCGCATCCGCACCGGCCTGTTGTTCCGGCGCACCGCGCACATCCGGCTGGAACGTATCCAGGCCGTCGATGTGACACAGCCCCTCCTCGCGCGCGTGGCGGGCGTCGCCAAGCTGAAGCTGGACGTCGTGGGGACCGACAAGAAGGACGAACTCGCCTTCCTGGGCGAGGGCGAGGCGCGGGCGCTGCGGGCCGAACTCCTCGCGCGGGCGGCCGGGTTCGCGCCCGAGACCGCGCACGAGGTAGGCGAGGCACCCGCGCGCCAACTGCTGCACGTACCGGCCGGGGTCCTCGCGGTGTCCCTGGTGCTGACCGGCGCCACCTGGGGGTCGCTGGCCGCCGCACTCGTCGTACCGCCGCTGCTGTGGTTCGCCACCCACAGTGTGTGGACGGTTCTCGCGACCGCGCTGCCGCTGCTGGGCGCGGCGGGCGCGAGCAGTGTGGGGCGGTTCGTCGGGGAGTACGACTGGACGCTGGGCGAGTCCCCGGACGGGCTGCGCATCGACCACGGGCTGCTGGACCGCACGCACGAGACCGTGCCGCCGGGGCGCGTGCAGACCGTGCGGATCGTGGAGCCGCTGCTGTGGCGGCGGCGCGGCTGGGTGCGGGTCGAGCTGGACGTGGCCGGTTCGTCCAACTCCGTGCTGGTGCCGGTCGCCCCGCGCGAGATCGCCGAGGCGGTCGTCGCGCGCGTGCTGCCCGGCGTGACCGTGCCGCCGCGCGAGGCACTGTCCCGCCCACCGCGGCGGGCGGGCCGGTGCATGCCCCTGTGGTGGCGCGGCTACAGCCTCGCGGTCACCGACACGGTGTTCGCGGCCCGGCACGGCCTGCTCCGCCGGAGCCTGGCGCTGGTGCCGCACGCCAAGGTGCAGAGCGTACGGCTGAGCCAGGGGCCCTGGGAGCGCCTCTGGCGGCTTGCCGAGGTGCACGTGGACACCGGGGCCAACAAGACCGTCACAGCGCGCCTGCGGGACGCTGAGGAGGCCGCGGAGCTGCTCCGCGGCCAGGCCGAGCGGTCACGGACGGGCCGCAGGGACGCGCGCCCGGACCGCTGGATGGCCTGAGGGTCGGTCAGGAAGCCGCGCTGCGCAGCCCGTCGAGGTTGATCTGCTCGGTCTCGTCGTGGGCCGTCAGGTCGATGACCTGGCCGACGCCGACATCGCGCGACCGCTCGTCGGCCGGCTTGAACTGCGCCTCCGCCTCGGCCTTGTGCACGGCGAGGGCCTCCTCGCCCACGACGTCGGCGAGGTCCTGGTTCTGCGCGGCGTCCATCGCGGAGGACGTCGCGCCCTTCTGCATACCGAAGAAGTCGAAGCCCCCCTCGACCATCGGGCGCCGTACGGGGGACGCCGGTACGACCGCCACCGCGGTCGGCACGGTGAAGTGACCGGACGGCTGTGCGGACGGGGCGAGTTGGGCGGGCTGTGCGGACTGCGCGGCCGGGGGAACGGCGGCCGCGTGCTCATGCCCGTCGACCGCCTCGGGCTTCCCCTCCGCCTCGTCCTCCTGCGCGGCCTCCGACTCGGTACCGCCGCTGTCGGCCGGCACCGGGGCGGGCTCGGCCCGCGCGGAGTCGTCGTCCTTCGGTGCGAGGTCCTTCGCCGCGGGGTCGCTCGGCGCGGAGTCCTTCGGCGCGGGCGCCGGGGTCTCGGTGTCCTCGTCGAGCCGGACCAGCGCCGCCTTGGCGCGCAGGAACAGCTTGGACCCCTCCGGGGAGAACACCGTGGGCTCCGCGGGCTTCTCCGCGGCGACCTCGGCCGCCTCCGGCTCCTCGTCCTCGGTGTCACCCTCGGCGTCGGCGTCGGTCTCGCCCTCGGCGTCCGTCTCGTCCGCGGAGTCGACCGAGGCAGCCACAGCCTCGGTGTCGTCCGTCTCGGGAACGTCGTCCTGGAGCTCCAACTCCACGTCCGCCGCGGCCTCGTCGTCGTCCGCCGGAACCGGTGGCAACGCGCGCGCGGGTTCCGCGGCCTCTATCTCCAGCAGGCGGCGGCCCTCCAGGGCGCTCGCGCGCTCGGTCTCGGCCGTGGCGTACCGGCGCAGCAGGGCCGCGTGTTCGTTGCGCAGGCCCGCCAGCTCCGTGCGCTTGGCGCGCAGCTTGTGCTCCAGCTTGACGCGGAGTTCGCGCGACTCGTCGAGGTCGGACTCAAGTTCGGCGAGCCGCTCCTCGTAGCGCCACTCGTCGCTCGTACGCGCGCGTACCAGGTCGGCCACCTGTTTGCCCGCCTGTGTGTCCCAGCGGCGCATGAACGCCGCGCCGACGAGCGCGGTCGCGGCGGCGATCGCCGCGACTATGCGGAGCGCCGCCGGCTGCGAGAAGACCCAGGGCCCGAAGGCGCAGACGAGCGACACGCCTGCGATCGCCGAGGGGGGCAACAGCCGGTGCAACGGCGGGGAATGGCGGTGACGTCCACGTGGCATGGCCAGAAACTTACCGCGCGTAGGCGAATGATGGTGCCCCGCCCGGTAAAAACACAGCCACCCCTGTTCCCTCACACCGGTTCGGCGGTCACTTCCACCAGTCGGTGAGCCGCCCGCTGATCCACTGGAGGGCCGGCGGGATCTCCCGTCGCCAGGTGTTGAAGTTGTGGCCGCCGCTGTCCAGGATGATCGACGAGATACGGGTGGGGTTCCTGGCCTTCACCTGGTCGATGAATTTCAGGGTGTCGTTGTAGTTGTGTTCCCCGATCCTGCTGCTGGTGACGAGCAGTGAGGTGTAGGGCGCGGGCCGGTGCTTGATGTACCACGACAGGTCGGCCTCGTTCCGCAGCGTCTCGTCGCCCTGGAAGAGGTTTCCCGTGGTGGCGTCGCTCGGCGCCTTGTAGTACGGCGACAGGCCCGCCGCCGCGGCGTACACCCCGGGGTGGTGCATGGCGAGTTTCAGGGCGCAGTAACCGCCCGTGGAATCGCCGATGATGCCCCAGCTCCCGGGCTTCTTGCTCACCCTGTAGTGGGCCAGTACGGCGTCGGGGAGGTCCTTGGCGAAGAACGACTCGGTCTGCGGCCCGCCCGGGACGTCCACGCACTCCGTGTCGCGCGGCGGCGCCACCGTGGGCCGCATCATCACCAGGATCATCGGTTGCATCCGACCGGCCCTGGCCAACTCCAGTGCCGTGCGCGGGTAGTTCAGCTTGTCGACGAGTGCCTTGGCGGTGCCCGGGTACCCCGTGAGGACGACCGTCGCCGGGAACGAGCGCGTGCGGTTGCGCGGCTGGAAGTACTCCGGCGGCAGGTACACGTACGCGGGGGTGGCGATGTGGGTCGTACGGCCGACTATGTCGACCCGCTGCACCTGGCCGACGCTCTGCGGCCGCGAGGAGCCGCCCGGCGCGTCCACCCGCCGGGTCTCGACCACGTGGAGCGGTCCGCCCGCGCCCTGGAGCGCCGAGTTGTCGACGACCACTCCCTGGTCGGTCTCCTTGCCGAACAGGTCGGTCCAGCTGGCGTAGAACCCGAAGGCCTGGTTGGCACCGAGGCCGACCGAGGCGAAGAGCACCAACTGCGTTGCCAGCAGCAGGCCCACGCGTCCGCTGACGGCCCGCCAGTTGCGTCTGGCCAGGCGGGGCCACAGCCATACTGTGCCGATGAACAGCAGTACGGCGCAGACGACCGCCAGTACCAGCACTTTCCTGCTCGTGAGTCCCATGAGCTGTCCCCGCCTGCGCTTTCCGCCCGCCGCGCGCACGCAAGTTTCGCGAGCGTTTGCCCTGGGCTTTCCTCTGCCTTTGAACCGGCTTTCCGGTGAGGAAGGAACCTCCTTCCCCTAGACACCGTCCTAGAGGGCGCAATGTCGCCGGATGCCCGAATCGGGCCCGGATCCAAGGTCTCTCGCAGAACTACGGGATGCGATGTCTGTCAGGATAGATGGGGAAATGTCGGGTGGGGTTCCGAGCCGTTCAGGCCGAGTCCGGCGCATAGTCCGAGGTCCGCGCCCCGAGGTCGTTCCCACGCTCGTCGCCAGGGCCTGCGCCCTCGTCGGCCTGCTGGACATCGCCGCGGGGGTGTTCCCGCGCTTCCGGCACAGCCGTATGCACACCATGGCCGAGGTGCTGCCGGGCGCGCTCGGGCCGTTCGCGGCGGCGCTCTCGCTCAGTGCCGGCGTGCTGCTGCTGCTCCTCGCGCACGGGCTCAGGCGGCGCAAGCGCCGGGCGTGGCGGGCCGCCGTCGCGCTGCTTCCGGCGGGCGCGGTGGCACAGTTCGCGTACCGGCACTCCCTCATAGGAGTCGTCATCTCGGCGGCGCTGCTCGCGCCGCTGCTGCTGCACCGGGACGAGTTCCGGGCGCTGCCCGACCCGCGCAGCCGGTGGCGCGCGCTCGCCAACTTCGTGCTCATGGGCGCCGGTTCCCTCGTCCTCGGACTGGTCATCGTCAGCGTCCACTCCAAGCGCATGGTCGGCGACCCGAGCCTGGCCGATCGGATTACGCACGTCCTGTACGGCCTGTTCGGCTTCGAGGGCCCGGTCGACTACGAGGGCAGCACCTCCTGGACGGTCGCCTTCTCACTGGGCGCCCTGGGGCTGCTCACCGCGGTGACCACGATCTACCTCGCGTTCCGCCCCGAGCACCCGGCCGCACAGCTCACCCCGGAGGACGAGACGCACCTGCGCGCCCTCCTGGAGAAGCACGGCCGGCGCGACTCGCTCGGTCACTTCGCCCTGCGCCGCGACAAGGCCGTCGTCTTCTCGCCCAGCGGCAAGGCGGCGGTGACCTACCGCGTCGTCTCCGGAGTGATGCTCGCCAGTGGTGACCCCATCGGCGACGTGGAGGCCTGGCCGGGCGCCATCGAGCGGTTCATGGACGAGGCGAAGGCCCACTCCTGGACGCCCGCCGTCATGGGCTGCTCGGAGACGGGCGGCGAGGTGTGGACCCGCGAGACCGGTCTCGACGCCCTCGAACTCGGCGACGAGGCGGTGGTCGACGTGGCGGATTTCTCGCTCGCCGGGCGAGCGATGCGCAACGTACGCCAAATGGTGAAGCGCATCGAGCGGGCCGGCTACGAAACCCGGGTACGGCGTGTACGTGACCTCGGCGAGGGCGAGTTGGAGCGGATCCGGCTCGCCGCGGAGGCCTGGCGGGGCACCGACACCGAGCGCGGCTTCTCCATGGCGCTCGGCCGCATCGGCGACCCGGAGGACGGTGACTGCTTCATCGCCACCGCCCACAAGGCCGACGAACAGCCGGGCGAGTACGGCGACTTGAAGGCGATCCTGCACTTCGTGCCCTGGGGCACCGACGGCATGTCACTGGACCTGATGCGCCGTGACCGCGCGGCGGACCCGGGGATGAACGAGCTGCTGATCGTGGCCTCCCTCCAGGCGGCACCGAAGCTCGGCATCACGCGCGTATCACTCAACTTCGCCATGTTCCGCGCGGCACTCGCGCGGGGCGAGAAGATCGGCGCGGGCCCGGTGCTGCGCGCCTGGCGCGGACTGCTCGTCTTCCTGTCCCGCTGGTTCCAGATCGAGTCCCTGTACAAGTTCAACGCGAAGTTCCAGCCCCGCTGGGAACCCCGCTTCGTCGTCTACCGCGCCTCCGGCGACCTCCCCCGCATCGGCTTCGCAGCCATGCAGGCAGAGGGCTTCGTCAACCTCGCCCTCCCCC
>NZ_JBXVPZ010000160.1:0-19828 GCF_057961495.1 Streptomyces sp. P5F9
GGCGATGCGGAGTTGTTGGTGGCGGGGGCTACGGGGGGTGCGCTGGAGCCGTCCATGCTTGTGCCTGCGGCGCCTCTGGAGGTTGTTTCGCGTGTCCTGAACAACATTCGGGCGTGGGCTGCGGCTCGGCCTGAGCGGTCCGATGTTGCCCTGTGGGCTGTGGAGTTGGCGCTGTTGTTGCCGTCTCATCCGGCTCGGTTGCGGTATGAGCGGGCTCAACTGCTCGTTCAGCGGGGGGATTTCCTCACCGGTGCGGCTGAACTGGATGCCTACGCCGAGGTGGTGGCGGTTGTGGATGAGCCTGCTGCGGATCGGGTGCGGGGGCAGGCGCAATCGGCTCGGGCTATGTTGAACTGATTTTGCGTCTGCGGGCGCGTTGGGGCTGGTCGCGCAGTTCCCCGCGCCCCTTAGGGGGTCGCCCTGGCCTGGGTTTTATAGCCAGCCCTTTTCCCTTGCGATCCGTACCGCCTCCGCTCTGTTCCTCACCGCCAGTTTCTGGATCGCTGTCGACAGGTAGTTGCGGACCGTGCCCTGCGACAGATGAAGGGCCTTCGCCAACTCGGCGTTCGTCGAACCGTCCGCCGCCGCCCGCAGCACCTCGCGCTCGCGGTCGGTCAAAGGGTTGGCGCCCTCCGCCAGAGCCGCTGCTGCCAAGGTGGGGTCGATGACCCGTTCCCCCGCGAGCACCTTCCGTACCGCTTCGGCCAGTTGGGCTGCCGGGGCGTCCTTCACCAGGAAGGCGTCCGCTCCCGCTTCCATCGCGCTGCGGAGGTAGCCGGGGCGGCCGAAGGTGGTGAGGACCACCAGTTTCAGCGCGGGGAGTGCCTTGTGGAGTTGGGCCGCCGCCTCGATGCCCGTGCAGCCCGGCATCTCGATGTCGAGGAGGGCCACGTCCACGTCGTGCTGTCGTGCCGCCGCCAACACCTCGTCGCCGCGGGCCACTTGGGCGACGACCTCGATGTCGTCCTCCAGGCCGAGCAGTGCGGCCAGTGCCTCGCGGACCATCGACTGGTCCTCGGCGAGGAGGACCTTGATCGTACGGCTCATGCGGGCGATCCTACGTCCGTCGAGGTGGCCGGAGCGTCGGCGGGCACCCGTGCCACCAGCCGGAAGCCGTGTTTGAGGCGGGTCGCCTCCAGGGAGCCGCCGGCCTTCTCCAGGCGCTCGGTGAGGCCGGTCAAGCCGTTGCCGGGGCCCTTGCCCGAGCCGCCCGAGCCGTTGTCCTCGACGGAGAGTTCGAGCATCGGGCCGTCCAGGGTCTGGCGTCGGACCAGTTCCGCCACGCAGCGCTGGGCGCCGCTGTGCCGTACGACGTTCGTGATCGCCTCGCGCAGGGCCCAGGCCAGGGCCGACTCGCTGTCCTCGGACACGGCCGTCAGATCCGGTTCTGCGGGGAGGTCCGCGATGACTCCCGCCGCCGTCAACGCGACCTGTGCGCCCGCCAGTTCGCCGGCCAGGCGGGGGCGGCGGTAGCCGGTGACCGCCTCGCGGACGTCCACCAGGGCCTGGCGGCTGACCTGTTCGATGTCGGCGACCTGCTGGGCCGCCTTGTCGGGGTGGCCGGGGAGCATGCGGCCCGCCAGTTCGCTCTTCAGCGTGATCAGCGAGAGGGAGTGGCCCAGCAGGTCGTGCAGGTCTCTTGCCAGCCTCAACCGCTCCTCGTTCGCCGCCAGTTGGGCCACCGTGGCCCGCGCCTTGCGCAACTCGACCGTCGTGCGCACCAGTTGGCGTACGCCCGTCATGGAGTAGCCCACCAGCAGCACGATCAGGAACAGGCCCCAGGCGTCGTCCAGGTCGTCGACGAACCAGCCCGCCAGCATCATCGCGGCGGTGGTCAGCGGGATCGTCCAGTACGCGGCGGTCAGGGGGAGGGTGACCCCGCAGGTGACGGAGACGTAGACGAAGAGGCCGAGCCAGGGGTGGCCGAGGGAGAGGGTCAGGGCCACCGCCAGTACCCACAGGACGGCGACCATGGCGCCGACGAGCCGGCCGGAGTAGGGGCGGCCCATGGTGCGGAAGACGACCGCCAGGTAGATCCCGGTGAAGGCCACCAGGCCCACCCAGCCGGCCGTCGTGGCCGCGGTGGTGTGGTGGCCGGCCAGCAGGTCCTGCACGGGTGAGCCGAGGAAGACCAGCCAGGGCAGGATCCACACCAGCTTGCGCAGCAGCTCGCCCCGGTCGCGGGGCGGCTGTCCGATCCGGATCAGCCGCTCCACCCTGGCCTTCTCCGGCAGCGGGTCCTCGGTCATCGCGCTCACGCCTTCAGCGTGTCCTTCCGGTACAGCCACGCCGCCCCGCCCGCGAACAGGGCGAAGTAGACGACGAGGAGGGTGACGTCCTTGGCGTGGGGCGACCGGCTCTGCTCGATCGCCTGGCCGAGGGCAGCGTACGCGTGTGTGGGCAGCCACTTCGCGATGGACTGAAGCCAGTCGGGGAACGTCGTGGCGGGCATCCACAGGCCGCCCAGCATCGACAGTCCGAAGTACGTGATCATCGTGATCGGCCGGACCGCGTCCCCGCTCGCCATGTACCCGATGGCCACCCCGAGCGCGGCGAAGACCAGGCTCCCGGCCCAGATCGCGCCGGTGAGCGCGAGCCACTGCCAGGCGTCCAGCCGTACGTCCTTCACGGTCGCGGCGACGATGAAGACGACGATGATGGAGGGCAGGCTGACCACGGCGGCGCTGGCCGTCTTCGCGATCACATAGCCGCGGCCCGGCAGCGGGGTCAGCCTCAACTGCCGTACCCAGCCGCTCTCCCGCTCCTTCGCGATGCGCTCGCTGTTGCCCATCAGGACGGCGGTCAGGGCGCCGAAGGAGGCCATCGAGACCATCATGTAGGTGGCGACCGTCAGGCCCGTGCCGTCCACCTTGTCCGTACCGCCGGCGCTGCCCGCGATCAGCAGGAACAGGGCCGAGGGGTAGATCACCGAGAAGAACAGGAACTTGCGGTTGCGCAGGGCGCGGGTGAGTTCCAGCTTGATGAGACTGTTCATGACTGCTTGGCCTCCTCGGCGGCGGTGATGGCGACGAAGGCCTGCTCCAGGCCGAGCCCGGCGACTTCGAGGTTGCGGGGGTAGACGCCGAGGCCGTAGAGCGCGTGGACGGTCGCGTCGGCGTCGGTGGACTGGATGCGGATCGTCTGGCCCGAGATGTCGATCGACGTCAGGAACGGGAGGGACCGCAGCGGCGTCTCGTCGATCTCGCCCTCCAGGTCGAAGGCGACCTTGCGTGCGCCCGCCTTCGCCTTGATCTCGGCGGCGGTGCCGTCCGCGAGCAGCCGGCCGCGGTGCAGGACCAGTACGCGGTCCGCGATGGCGTCGGCCTCTTCGAGGTAGTGGGTGGCGAAGAGGACCGTACGGCCCTGGTCGGCCTGTTCGCGCATGGTGGCCCAGAAGGCCTGCCGGGCGGTGACGTCCATGCCGGTGGTCGGCTCGTCGAGGACGATCAGGTCGCTGTCGCCCGCGGTCGCGAGGGCGAAGCGGACGCGCTGGGACTGACCGCCGGAGAGCTTGTTGACCTTGCGGTCGGCGATCTGCGCGATGCCCGCGCGGGCGATCACGTCGGCGACCTTGTACGGCTTGGGGTGCAAGTCGCAGGCCAGCCTGACCAGTTCACCGACGGTGACCTCGTCCATCAGCCCGCCGCTCTGCAGCATCGCGCCCACCCGCCCGGCGACGATGGCGTCACGCGGGCTGGTGCCGAAGACCTCGACCTTGCCGGTGTCGGCCTGCTTGAGGCCGAGCAGCAGATCCAGGGTGGTCGACTTGCCGGCCCCGTTCGGCCCCAGCAGGGCCACCGTCTCCCCCGGGTGCAGCACGAGCGACAGCCCGTCGACGGCCCTGACCTCGCCGTAGCTCTTGCTCACCTGATCGAACCCGACCACCGCTGTGGTCGCGGTCCCCGCTGTTGTCGTCATGCCACCCATCGTGGCCGCCGGGGACCGGTGCCCGGCAGTGTCGGCGGTCCGGTGTGGCGCATGACAGATGTCATACGACGAGAGGGCCACCCGGCACCGGTGCCGGGTGGCCCTCTCTTGCAGTCGTGCGCTAGCTCGGGTTGGTGTCGATGACAGCGACCCGGTCGGTCGTGCTCGTCAGGGCCTCGCGCAGCGCGAGGTAGACGTCCTGTGGTGTGACGGCGGTCTTCTTGCCGTTGGCCCGGGTGATCAGCACGCCGTCGAAGGTCTGGCCGTACAGCTCCTTCAGGGCGGTCAGGTCGGGCTTGTCGACCAGCTTGCCGTTGACGGCCGTCACCCTGAGGAACTTCCACAGCGAGTTCTGCGGACTCATAAGGACCGAGTGCACCGCGTCGGTCTGGACGGTGACCTTCGCGGACATGGCCGGCTTGGCGAAGGCCTTCATCTCGCGGTCGACCTCGGCGTTCGAGACCGTCGGCTGCTTGGTGGTCGTCGGGACGGTCACCGGAGTGGCCGTGCCGGTCTCCACCTCGGTGCGGTACGCCTCCTCGACGGCGTCGGTGGACGCGGCCGCGTCGATCGCCTTGCCCGCCTTGCCGTAGACGGCTACCGCCTTGCCGGACGTGAACTTGATCGTGCCCTCGGTGACCGCGCCGGAGCCGGAGCCGCCGCCGAGGTCGGTGAGGGCCGCGTGCAGCTTCTCCTCGTCGACCGGCATGACCGGGGCGACGACCCGGTGCTGGCCGAAGAGCGAGCCGATCACGGAGACCGGGTTGTAGTCGCTGGTGGCGGCCGCGCTGACCGTGGCCGTGGTGTCGAACTGGAGCCCCGCCTGGTCCGGCTTGAGCGAGACCGTCTTGCCGCCGACCGACAGCTTCAGAGGCTTGTTCACCTTGTCGCCGAACGCGTCGTCGAGCTTCTTGACGGCGTCGTCACGGGTGCCTCCGCCGATGTCGACGCCGAGCACGGTGGTGCCCTTGGGCACGTCGGTGTGGTTCATGAGCAGGCCCGCGCAGTAGGCGCCGCCGCCGATGACGATCACGCCGACGCAGAGCAGGACCAGCTTGCTGCGGCCCTTCTTCTTTTTCTTCGCGCTCTTGCCGGTGCTCTTGGCCGCGGCGGGCTCGCTCTGCGCCGCACCGGGCTCGGACTGCTTCGGGGGCGTGTGCGGCAGCGGTCCGTCGGGGTGCGTGCCCGGGCCGAACGGCGAGTTCCCCGCGCCCGGGATGACCGGCATACCGCTGGTGACGGTGTGTCCGGAGACCTGGTCGGCGGGGGCGCCGTAGCCGGGGCCACCGGGTTCGGGGGCCGGCTTCTGCGGGGTGAGGATCGCGGTGTCGTCACTGAGCCCGCCGCCGGGGGGCATGCCGGGGAGACTCGCGCCGCCGGGGGTACCGGGGCCCATACCGGGACCGCCAGGGCCCATACCCGGGCCGCCGGGACCGCCGGGGCCCGCGCCAGGACCAGCGGGGCCCCTGCCACGACCGCCGTGTCGGCCGGAACCCGTACCCGGGGCGCCGGGACCACCGGTGCTTCCGGGACCACCCGGTCCGGCGAACGCACCGGGACCGCCAGGCCCACCGGCGCCGTTCGTGCCGCCAGGTCCAGGACCGTCGGCGTAACCGCTCAGCGCGCTGGGTGCGCCCGGTGCTCCGCCGCCCATGGGGCCGGGCGGCAGCATCAGGCCGTTGCCGGTGACCGGACCCCCGGTCGGGCCCGCGGGACCCTCGGGACCGCCCGGACCGCCGCGCCCGTTCGGGCCGTTGAAACCGTTGGGTCCACCCGGGCCACCGGGACCGCCCGGGCCCATGCCCTGGCCGTTCGGCCCGGGGAACTGTTCGGCTCGCCCGCCGGGGCCGTTGCCGCCGGGGAAACCGCCCGGCTCGCCCTGGCCGTTGGGCTCGGGGTAACCACCCTGGCCACCCTGGGCGTTGGGCCCGGGGTAACCGCCCTGCTGCCCGTTGTCAGAGAAGTACGGCAGGTCGTCGCGGCGCGGTTCGCCGGGGCCGCCGTTGGGGCCACCGCCGTTCGGGCGCGGCCCGTTGCCGGCCGCCAGTGCTTCCGTCACGTCGAAGGAACCGGTGCCGCCACCGTGCCCGGGGGCGACGGGTCCGGCGCCGGTGGCGCCGCCGATTCCGGCGCCGTTCGTACCGCCGCCGTTCGCGCCGGCCTGACGGGCGGCGCTCGTCACGTTCATGCCGCCGACCACACCACCGGGACGGCCGGCGCTCGGCCGGCCCGCACCGGGCGCTCCGGCGGCGGGCGCACTCGGGGTGCCCGCGGCCGAACCGCCGGGAATTCCGGCGCCGTTGGTGCCGCCTCCGCCCTGGCCGCCCTTCGCGGGGCCGGACTTGCGGGGTGCGAACCAGTCGCTCGTCTTCTCCTCGCCGCCGGGCAGCGCGAGTTCGGCGGACGGCTCGACGACGCCGCCCGTGGGCAGCGCGGAACTCGGCAGCTGCACCTCGGCGGTCGTGGACCCCTCGGCGTCCGCGACGGGCGTGCGCACGACGACAGGCGGAATGGGCCGCGAACCGGGGATGTTGATCCGGATCCGGGTCGTCAGCGTCGTCTCGGTCTTGCGTTCCTCCGGCTGCGCGGCCGAACGCCCCGCGTCCGTACGGTCGTCGGAAGCCGCCGGCGTCCCGTACGGCGGGGTCCCCGAGGGGTAAGCGGCTCCGCCGCGCCCGTCGGGCCCGGAGGACGGAGTGTCAGTTTCACGACTCAAGGCAGGTTCTCCCGGTTGGCTCCGCCGCCCGACACCCACGGGCGACTCGGCGGCGCGCACCACCATACTGGCCACTTCTTGGCGGTATCCCACGGCCGCTGGGGAAACCCACACCGGACTCGCACGCGCGCGTCACCGCGAAGTGGTACGTCACTTGCCAAGTCGGACGTCAGGGCTGGTTGGTTGCCGCCCCAAACCCAACGTGGCACAGATCACAGCTACGGCCATCCCGCCGAGCAGGAAGAGATAGGAACCGACTCCCGCGCCGAACAGGAAGTCGCCTTCCGGGCGGCTGGCGGTGAGCAGGATGACGGCGACCATCCAGCCCGCGGCGGGCGCCACGGCACCGCCCCGGCCCTCGGTCGCTCTCGCCCCGCCGACGAACGCTCCGGCGGCTCCGACGAGCGCGAGCAGCAGCCCGCCCGGGAACCACGCGGCCTGCACGAGGGCACCGGCCGCCCCGACGACCGCGCCGAGCACGAAGAGCCCGAGGTAGGCCAACACCCGCAGCGCGGACGGCCGTTGCAGCGGCTGCGCGAGCAGACTCCCGCCGTTGGTGGCGCTCATCACAGGCCCAGCCCTTCGAAGAGATCGGTCTCGGGCGCCCCACCGGGTACCCCTTGGACCAACTCGTAGTACTCGGTGGTGAACACGGGCTGCGCGAGGTCGTTCGACAGCGCGAAGTACGGTGCGTCCGGGGCCACTTCGATCTGCGTGGCGTGCGCGCGCATCGCCGCGGTCTTGGCGGCGGCGTACGCGGTGCCGTCGATCACGGTGGTGATCCGCCCGTCGTCCACGACACCCGGTACGTCGTCCACGGCGGCCGTCTCGGCGAAGGGCAGCTCCGGCAGCGCGTCACGCAGCCGCGCGAAGCCTTCTTCCACGACGGTCCGGGGGACCCGGTTCCAGTAGACCTTGGCGATCGGCTGCCCCGCGTCGGCGGCGAGTTCGGCGGCGAGTTCGGCGGCGCGCATGGCGACGCGGTGGGCCTGGATGTGGTCGGGGTGGCCGTAGCCGCCGTCGGGGTCGTAGGTGACCAGGACCTGCGGACGTACCTCGCGGATCACCTCGACGAGATGCCCGGCGGCCTCGTCGACGTCGGCCCGCCAGAAGCAGGCGGGGTCGTCGTTGTCCGAGGTGCCCATCATCCCGGAGTCCCGGTATCTGCCGGGGCCGCCCAGGAAGCCGTGGTCCGTGACCCCGAGCGCCTTCATGGCGGCGATGAGTTCGCGCTCCCGCTCCTCGGCCAGTCCGGCGCCCGACAGATGCCGCAGCGTGGGCGGGATGACCTCGCCGCGCTCTCCGAGGGTGCACGTGATCAGTGTCACGTGGGCACCCTCGGCCGCGTACTTGGCCATCGTCGCGCCGTTGTTGATCGACTCGTCGTCCGGGTGCGCGTGCACCAGCAGCAGACGACGAGCGCAGCGAGATGGGGGTCCCCCCGCCCGCAGGGTGGGGGAGGGCAGTTCCGTCATGGACCCACCCTAAAGGTGAGCCGTCAGAACTTGATGCTGCCGATCATGCTCGCGATGTTCGTCGTGAGATCGCTGATCGTGGGCGCGACCGTCGACGAGGCCAGATAGAACCCGAGGAGGACACAGACGACCGCGTGTCCGCCCTTCAGCCCTGATTTCTTGACCAGAAGGAAGACGACGATCGCCAGCAGCACCACCGCCGAAATCGAGAGTGCCACGGCGGCTCACCTCCAATGATCCCAGGGACTCGGGGGGTCGGACTATGGGGGCAGTGGACCCATGGAGTGGATCCGTGCGGCAAATCCATACAACAGCCAGCAGGTTGATACCCACGCAGCGCTAGTGATCATAACTATTCGCTCGCGCGCATCGCTCGGCGCACAGCCGCACAAGGGGGCGCATGGCCAATATGGTCGGGGCATGACGACCGAGGCTGACTCCTTCCCCCGACGGCACGCCCGTACCCAGCGGTTCACGCTCGGCGCGCCGCGCGCGTTCACCGTGTCACCTGACGGTTCCCGGGTCGTGTTCCTGCGCTCCCCGTCCGGCACGGACCGGGCGAACGCGCTGTGGGTCCTCGATCCGGCGACCGGCGAGGAGCGCGTCGCGGCCGACCCGCGCGCCCTCCTGGGCGGCGCCTCGGAGCACCTCTCGCCCGAGGAGCGGGCCCGCCGCGAACGCACCCGCGAGGGCGGTGCGGGGATCGTCGGCTACGCCACCGACAGCGAGGCCGAGTTGGCGTCTTTCGCCTTGTCAGGGCGGCTTTTCACGGCTGAGCTGCGGGCCGGCACGGCACGTGAACTCCCGGTCCCCGGACCGGTGATCGACCCCCGCCCGGCCCCCGACGGACGGCACGTCGCCTACGTCACGGGCGGCGCCCTGCGCGTCGTGGGAGCCGAGGGCGACGGCGACCGGGCGCTCGCCGAACCCGAGTCGGAGCAAGTCACCTATGGTTTGGCCGAGTTCATCGCGGCCGAGGAGATGAGCCGGACGCGCGGCTTCTGGTGGTCGCCGGAGTCGGACCGGCTGCTGGTCGCCCGCGCGGACGACACGCCGGTCCAGCGCTGGTGGATCGCCGACCCGGCCCATCCGGAGCGCGAGCCGCAGCGGGTCGCGTACCCGGCGGCGGGCACGGCCAACGCGGACGTCCGGCTGTACGGGATCGGTCTGGACGGGACGCGCACGGAGGTCGTCTGGGACCGGGCGCGGTACCCGTATCTGGCGCGAGTGCACTGGTCAGAGGCGGGTGCGCCGCTGCTGCTCGTGCAGGCCCGGGACCAGCGCAGCCAGCTGTTCCTCGCCGTGGAGCCCGGCTCGGGGGCGACCCGGATGGTGCATGCCGACGAAGATCCAATTTGGCTTGATCTTTTCCCTGGCGTGCCGTGCTGGAGCCCTTCGGGACGGCTCGTGCGGATCGCCGACGAGGGTGGCGCGCGGGTGCTCGCGGTGGGTGAACGCCTGCTCACAGGACCGCAGTTGCACGTCCGCGCGGTGCTGGACGTGTCCGACGACAGCGTGCTGGTCTCGGCCTCGGCGGGCGAGGCCGCGCCCGCCCCGGAGACCGGCGAGGTGCACGTCTATCGCGTCAACGAGCTCGGCCTGGAGCGCCTCTCGCAGGAGCCCGGCGTGCACTCGGCGGTACGCGCCGGGGGCGTGACCGTGCTGATCTCGGCGGTGCCGGACCGACCGGGCACCCAGGTCCAGGTGCTGCGCGCGGGCAAGAAGGCGGTGCCGGTCGCGTCGTACGCCGAAGATCCCGGTCTGTCCCCGCGCATCACGTTCACCGAGGGGGGCGCACGGCGCGTCCCGTGCGCCCTGCTTATGCCACGGGACTACGACGGCAGCAGTCCCCTTCCCGTTTTGATGGACCCCTACGGCGGTCCGCACGGCCCCCGCGTGGTCGCCGCGCACAACGCGCACCTCACGTCACAGTGGTTCGCCGACCAGGGTTTCGCGGTGCTCGTCGCCGACGGCCGCGGCACCCCGGGTCGTTCACCGGCGTGGGAGAAGGCCGTCCACCGCGACTTCACGGTGTCCCTGGACGATCAGATCGACGCCCTCCAGGACCTCGCGAAGAGCCACCCGCTGGACCTCTCCCGGGTGGCCATCCGCGGCTGGTCGTACGGGGGTTGGCTCGCGGGACTCGCCGTGCTGCGCCGCCCGGACGTCTTCCACGCGGGCATCGCGGGCGCCCCGGTCACCGACTGGCGGCTCTACGACACCCACTACACGGAGCGGTACCTGGGCGACCCGGCCAAGAACCCGGAGCCGTACGCGAAGAGCAGTCTGGTGACGGACGACGGACTGTCGGCGCCCGCCGACCCGCACCGCCCGCTGATGGTCGTGCACGGTCTCGCCGACGACAACGTGGTGGTCGCGCACGCCCTGCGGCTGTCCTCCGCGCTGCTGGCCGCCGGCCGCCCGCACGAGGTACTGCCGCTGTCCGGGGTGACCCACATGACTCCGCAGGAGCAGGTCGCGGAGAATCTCCTGCTGCTCCAAGTGGACTTCCTGAAGCGGGCGTTGGGCCTGGCGTAGGTACGGCAACGGACCGGGGCGACATGGCGCGCCCCGGTCCGTTTACGGCACCCGCACGGCCGTACGTCATTCAGATTGACGCGTCCGTATATCGAGACCGGGTCGGCCGAGTTGCCTGCGTGTTAACGCGGTTGATGCCTGTTTGTACGGTTATTCCGCCCCATCCGCGAGATCGTCCGGGGGCGCTTCGGGGGTTTCGTCGTGGGTTTCTTCCTTCGGGACGACGGTCTTCTCCTCGGCGAAGTGACAGGCCGAGTCGTGCGCGGCGGGCCCGCTGGCGAGCCGGAACTCCGCGGGTACCGCGAGCAGCGGCACCTCCAGTGAGCACCGCTCCTGCGCCTTCCAGCAGCGGGTGCGGAAGCGGCACCCGGAGGGGATGTTCGTCGGCGACGGCACGTCACCCGCGAGGATGATCCGCTCCCGGTGCTCCCGCGCGTCCGGGTCGGGCACGGGCACGGCGGACAGCAGCGCCTGGGTGTACGGGTGCGTCGGGTGGTCGTAGATCTCCTCGTCCTTGCCGATCTCCACGATCCGGCCGAGGTACATGACCCCGACCCGGTCCGAGATGTGCCGGACGATCGACAGGTCGTGCGCGATGAAGATGTAGGAGAGGTCGAACTCGTCCTGGAGGCGGTCGAGGAGGTTGATCACCTGCGCCTGTACCGACACGTCGAGCGCCGAGACGGGTTCGTCGGCGACGATGACCTCGGGGCGGAGCGCCAACCCCCGTGCGATGCCGATGCGTTGGCGCTGGCCGCCGGAGAACTGGTGCGGATACCGGTTGATGTACTCGGGGTTGAGCCCGACCACGTCCAGCAGATCCTGAACCCGCTTGCGCCGGTCGCCCTTTGGCGCCACCTCGGGGTGGATCTCGTACGGCTCACCGATGATGTCGCCCACCGTCATCCGGGGGTTGAGGGAGGTGTACGGGTCCTGGAACACCATCTGGATGTTGCGCCGGGCTGCCTTCAGGGCACGGCCCGACATGCGGCTGATGTCCTCGCCCTTGAACTTGATCGACCCTTCGGTCGGCCGCTCAAGATTGACCAGCATCTTCGCGACGGTCGACTTGCCGCACCCGGACTCCCCGACGATGCCGAGGGTCTCGCCCTTGTTGAGCGTGAAGTCCACACCGTCGACGGCCTTGACGGCACCGACCTGCTTCTTGAAGAGGATGCCCTGGGTCAACGGGTAGTGCTTGACGAGTCCGGTCACCTCCAGGATCGACTCAACCATTGAGGCACTCCCTCCAGAAGTGGCAGGCGCTGCCCCGGTGTTGATCCACCTCGTACAGCTCGGGTTCGTCGGTCCGGCAGACGTCCTGGGCCATCGGACAGCGGGGGTTGAAGGCGCAGCCGGGCGGGATGTGCATCAGGTTCGGCGGCAGGCCCTTGATGGCGTAGAGCTCCTGCCCCTTCTGGTCCAGGCGCGGGATGGAGTCCAACAGGCCGCGGGTGTACGGGTGTGCGGGCGCCTTGTAGATGTCGTGGACGGGGGCCGACTCGACGATCCGGCCCGCGTACATCACGGCGATCTTGTCGGCGACGTCGGCGACGACTCCGAGGTCGTGGGTGATGAGGATGAGCCCCATGTGCAGCTCGCGCTGCAACTCGGCCAGCAGGTCCATGACTTGGGCCTGGACGGTGACGTCGAGAGCGGTGGTGGGCTCGTCGGCGATGATGAGCGCCGGCTCCAGGGCGAGCGCCATGGCGATCATGATGCGCTGGCGCATACCGCCGGAGAACTGGTGCGGATAGTCCCGCACGCGCTGCGCCGCACCCGGGATCCGCACCCGGTCCATCAGCTCAACCGCCTTGGTCCGCGCGTCCTTTCGGGACATTCCCCGGTGCACGATGAACATCTCGCCGAGCTGGTCGCCCACGGAGAGCACGGGGTTGAGCGAGGACAGCGCGTCCTGGAAGATCATCGCCATCTCGGCGCCGCGAACTTTGCGCCGTTCCTCTTCCTTGAACTTCAGCAGGTCCTTGCCCCGGAACAGGATCTCCCCGCCGGTGATCTTCCCCGGCGGCACATCGAGAATCCCCATCACGGCCTGCGCGGTCACGGACTTCCCGGACCCCGACTCCCCCAGCACGGCCAGCGTCTCCCCCTCGTCCACGCTGTAGTTGACCCCGTTGACGGCCTTGGCGACCCCGTCCCTGGTCCTGAACTCCACGTGCAGATCCCGCACTTCGAGCAGCATGACGCCGGTCACCTCAGCTTCGGATCGAGGGCGTCGCGTACCGCGTCGCCGAGCATGATGAACGCGAGGACCGTGATCGCCAGGGCTCCGGCCGGCCAGAGGAGCATGTGCGGGGCGTTGCGGATGTACTGGGAGGCTGCCGAGATGTCGATGCCCCAGCTGACCGTGGGGGGCTTCAGGCCCACCCCGAGGTACGACAGGGTCGCCTCCAGGGAGATGTAGGTGCCCAGCGCGATCGTGGCCACGACGATCACCGGGGCGACCGCGTTCGGGGTGATGTGGCGTAGCAGGAGGCGGGAGTTGGAGGCGCCGAGGGCTCGCGCGGCCTGGACGTAGTCGTTCTGTTTGGCGGTGATGACCGAGCCGCGGGCGATACGGGAGATCTGCGGCCAGCCGAGCAGGACCATGAAGCCGATGACCGGCCAGACCGTGTTGCTGGTCACGACGGAGAGCAGGACCAGGCCGCCGAGGACCACCGGGATCGCGAAGAAGATGTCCGTGAGGCGGGAGAGGATCGAGTCCCAGATTCCGCCGAAGAAGCCAGCCAGTCCGCCAAGGACCGAGCCGAAGATCGCGACCCCCAGCGTGGCGAGGACGCCGACCGTCACCGACGTACGGGTGCCGTAGACCGTGCGCGTGTAGACGTCGCAGCCCTGGCCGTCGTAGCCGAAGGGGTGGCCCGGCTGGGAGCCTTCCTGGGCCTTCGCGAGGTCGCACTTGAGGGGGTTGCCCGAGGCGATCAGGGACGGCCAGAGGGAGATGACCACCAGGAAGAGGATGACCAGCGCGGAGATGATGAAGACGGGGTTGCGGCGCAGGTCGCGCCAGGCGTCGGACCAGAGGGAGCGGGGCCTCTCCTGCGGTCCCGTGCCCTCCGGCCCTCCTGGGGCCCGTCCGCCGGAGGCGGCTGATGACTGCTGTTCCAGCGTCTCCGCCTCGCTCGTCGCGAGGTCCATCGCCCCGCCCATGCCGGTCCCGGCGATGGCGCGCTCCGGTTCGAACGGCTGCTCAGGCATAGCGGATCCTCGGGTCGAGTACGGCGTAGAGGAGGTCGACGAGGAGATTCGCGACCAGGAAGACCAGGACGAGGACGGTCACGAAGCCGACCACGGTCTGCGTGTTCTGGCGCACGATCCCCTGGTAGAGCTGGAAGCCGACCCCGTGGATGTTGAAGATCCGCTCGGTGACGATCGCGCCGCCCATCAGGGCGCCGATGTCGGTGCCGATGAAGGTGACCACGGGGATGAGGGAGTTGCGCAGCAGGTGGCGGACGATCACCCGGCGTCTCGGCAGGCCCTTCGCGACGGCCGTACGGACGTAGTCGGAGCGCTTGTTCTCCGCGATGGACGTGCGGGTCAGTCGGGTCACGTACGCGAGCGAGACCGAGGCCAACACCAGCCCGGGGACGATGAGTTCGCTGAAGGTCGCGTCCGGGGAGACGGACGGTTTGATCCAGCCCCATTCGACGCCGAGGAGCAGTTGCAGCAGCAAGCCGGTGACGAAGGTCGGGATGGAGATGACGACGAGGGTGAGCAGCAGCACGCCGGTGTCGATCGGGCGGCCGCGCTTGAGGCCGGTGATCACACCGAGCGCGATGCCGACGACGACCTCGATGACGATCGCCACGAGGGTCAGCCGGATGGTGACCGGGAACGCGGTCGACATCAGCTCGGTGACCTTCTGGCCGTTGAACGCCGTCCCGAAGTCACCGGTGAAGACGTTCCCCATGTAGGTCAGGTACTGCTGCCACACGGGCTTGTCGAGGCCGAACTCCCGCTTCAGCTGGGCGGCCGTCGCCGGGTCGCACTGCCGGTCGCCGCACAGGCCCGCGATGGGGTCGCCCATCACGTTCACCATCAGGAAGATCAACAGTGTGGCGCCGATGAAGACCGGGATCATCTGCAGCAGGCGCCGGATTACGTACCGTCCCATGGGGGCTCCGGGGATCGTGGGGGCGGGCGCTCGTGAACCCGCCCCCGGTGCGGCTCAGCTGGCCTTGATCTCGTTGTAGACGGGGACGCTGAACGGGTTGAGCGCCACGTTGGAGAGCCGGTCGGAGTAGCCCGCGCTGCCGTTCTGGTACCAGAGCGGAATGGCGGCCATGTTGTCCCGGACGACGCCCTCGGCCTGCTGGAAGAGCTTGATCGCCTTGCTCGTGTCCGTCTCCGCGTTGGCCTGGTTCACGAGCTTGTCGAAGTCCTTGTTGGACCACAGGCCGTCGTTCGAGGAGGCGTTGGTGTAGTACAGCGGCTGGAGGAAGTTCTGGATGAGCGGGTAGTCCATCTGCCAGCCGGCGCGGAACGGCCCGGTCATCTTGTGCTGGCCGATCTGGTTCCTGAAGTCGGCGAAGGTGCCGACCGGGTTGCCGACGCACGCTTTGTCGTTGCCGAGCGCGTTGTTGATGGAGTTGCACACGGCGTCCACCCACTCCTTGTGCGAGCCCGTGTCCGCGTTGTAGGTGATCTTGACCTGGCCGCCGGGGATGCCGCCGCCCTCCTGGACCAGCTTCTTCGCCTCGGTGGGGTTGTACTTGCAGGCGTCCCCGCACAGCCCGTCCTGGAAGCCGCCCGCGGTGCCGAGCACCGGTGAGGTCCAGTCGGTGGCCGGGGTGCGGGTCTTCTGGAAGATCGTGTTGGTGATCTGGTCCCGGTTGATCGCCATGGACAGCCCCTGGCGGACCTTCTCCGAGCCGCTCTTGTTCCAGTTCTTGTCGTAGTACGGGAACGCGAGGGTCTGGATGATGCCGGCGGGCGTGTTGATGTACCGGCCGCCGAGGTCGCTCTTGACGTTCTTGAGCTGCGAGGCCGGGATGTCGTCGACGAGGTCGAGGTTGCCGGCCATCAGGTCGGTGTAGGCGGTGTTGTTGTCGGTGTAGACCTTGAGGGTCACGCCACCGTTCTGCGCCTTGTCCGTCCCGGTGTACCCGTCCCACTTCTTGAGCTGCATCTGCGAGCCCTTGGTGTACGACGAGATGGTGTACGGCCCGTTCCCGACCGGCTTCTTCAGCCAGCCCGCGTGGTCCGAGAAGAACGTCGACGGCAGCGGCGAGTAGGCCGCGTACCCGAGGGTGTCGGGGAAGGTCGAGAACTTCTGGGTGAGCTTGATGGTGAAGGTGTCCGTGCCGGTCACCTTGAGCCCGGTGAGCGTGGCGGCGGACTGCGAGCCGCTGTCGGGGTGGACCTTGTCGTAGCCCTCGATGTACCCGAAGAAGTACGCGTTCTTCTGGTTGTTCTTCAGGCTCGCCCCGTAGTTCCAGGCGTCGACGAACGACTTCGCGGTGACGGCCTCGCCGTTGCTGAACTTCCAGCCGCTCTTGACGGTGACCGTGAAGTTCTGCGAGTCCGTGGTCTCGATCTTGTCGGCGAGCATGTCCTGGGCCTTGCCGGTCTTCGGGTCGTACCGCTTCAGCCCGCGGAAGACCATGTCGAGGACCTTGCCGCCCTGCACCTCGTTGGTGTTGGCCGGCTCCAGCGGGTTCTGCGGGTCGCCCCAGGAGGCGCTGAGCACCGCGCTGCCGTCACCACCGCCGCCGCTGCTGCTTCCGCCGCCCCCACAGGCGGTCGCCGCGAGGGCTACCGCCGCCGCGCAAGCGGCCCATTTGGCGTGCGTGGCTCCACGCATCGAGTGCCTCCTCAGGAAAGCCGATCCATGCCGATCCGTTACCGGTCAATATCGACTGAAAAGGAGCACATCGCCTGCGGGCCCACCCTTTCGGGGGACCTCCGACGTCCGTTCAGAGGATCTTCGGTGTAGCGCACAATGGATCACCGCGAAGCGATGCGGAACCGTTGGATTGTGACGCCCCGGTGTACGCATTCCGATACAGAGGCGTCCGCATAACGAACTCATTGCCCGTTTAGTGCAGTTGGCCCGATATAAGGCACAGATCGATCACGGCACGCTACCCGCGTAGCTACGGACTGACCAATAGATCGCAAAGAAGGTAAAGAGAAACCCAAGTCAGCCCAGATTTTATTGACCTTGCATGAATTGCGTTGAAAAAGTCCGGCGTAGCCCGTAGGGGAGTGCCCTGCGGAGTCTCATCAGACCCTCCCTTGGGCCAGGAGCACCATGACCCCCCCAACTCCATCCGCGGCCCCGCTTGAGGTGACCGACGAGAGCGTCGAGAAGTCGATCACTTCTCCCGCCTCGAAGGCCAACGAGAGCCGGTCCCCGGGTCAGCTCGCATGGCGCCGTTTCAAACGGGACCGTACGGGCGTCATATCGGCGATCATCGTGATCTTCTTCTTCGCGATCGCGCTGGCCGCACCGCTGATATCCAAGCTCTACGGGAAAGATCCGTACACGACGTACGCGAGCCAGGACCCGGGTCTGCTCGACGCCTTCTCGTACCCGGCGGGTCCCAACGGCGGCATGAGCTCGCAGTTCTGGTTCGGCATCGAGCCGCAGCTGGGCCGCGACGTCTTCACCTTCCTGATCTACGGCATCCGGACCTCGCTGGGCATCGCCCTGGCCGCCACCCTGATCACCACCGCCGTCGGCGTCGTGGTCGGCGTGGCCGCGGGCTACGTGGGCGGCAGGACGGACTACATCGTCGGCCGGATCATCGACATCGTGCTGTCGATCCCCTCGACGCTGTTCATCATCGCCTTCATGCCGGTGGTGTTCGGACTGTTCGTCGCCGCCGACGACAACATCCCCACCTGGCTGCGGGCCACCACGCTCATCATCATGATGTCCTTCTTCGGCTGGGCGTCGATCGCCCGTCTGCTGCGCGGCCAGGTACTCGGCCTGCGCGAGCGGGAGTTCGTCGAGGCCGCCAAGGTGACCGGGGCGTCACCGGCGCGCATCGTGTTCAAGGAACTGCTGCCCAACCTGTGGACCCCGATCCTCATCCAGTCCACGCTCATGCTCCCGGCCTACGTGACCGCTGAGGCGGGCTTCGCCTTTCTCGGTGTCGGCATGATCGACCCGACCCCCGACTGGGGCGTCATGATCCAGCGGGGCGCCCAGTTCTACACCCAGGACTTCACCTTCATGCTCTTCCCGGGCCTGGCCATGGTGATCTTCGTCCTGGCGTTCAACCTGCTCGGCGACTCGGCGCGCGACGCGCTCGACCCGAAGTCCAAGCGCTGACCCATCTCTCATCTCCGGCCCGGTCAATGTCGTCCGGCTGGTCCCGTCCCACCCGTAAGGCAGGGCTACTGTGTCTTTTTCCCGTAGAAACTTCATGATCGCCACCGGTGTGGTGGCCGCGTCGAGTTCGGTGCTGACCGCCTGCGGCGGCGGCAACTCGACCTCGAACAGCAAAGTCCCCTCGGTCAGCAAGGCCAAGCAGAGCAAGATCGAGGTCGGCACGAAGGCCGACTCGACGGGCCCGGCTCCCGAGGTCGCCGGTGCGGTCAAGGGCGGGACGATCTACGGGCTCGACCAGTTCGACATGGACCACCTCGACCCGGCCCAGATCTACGTCTCCACCGAGATCCTCATCACCACGCCGATCATGCGCGGCCTGACCGGCTACAAGCTCGACTCCAAGGGCGGCGCCACCCTCGTCGGCGACGTGGCCACGGACGCGGGCACGGCCAAGGACGGCGGCAAGACCTGGTCGTTCACCATCAAGGACGGCATCAAGTGGGAGGACGGCTCCGACCTCTCCATGGACGACGTCCGGCACACCTTCGAGCGGCTCTTCGCCTCCTTCGTCACCGAGGGCCCGCGCTACGTCCAGCAGTTCCTGGTGGGCGGCGACAAGTACAAGGGCCCCTACGACGGCAAGAGCCTCGACTCCATCGAGATCGACGGCAAGACCATCACCTTCCGCCTCAACGAGGCCCGCGGTGACTTCAACTTCACGCTGGCCGAGCGGGCGTACTCCTTCGTGAAGAAGTCGAAGGACACCAAGGAGAAGTACGACAAGCAGCCGTTCTCCTGCGGCCCGTACAAGATCTCCGCCCGTGACGTCGGCAAGTCGCTGACGTACACCCGCAACGAGCACTGGGACGCGGCGACGGACCCGATCCGCAACGCCTACCCGGACAAGTACCTCTTCCAGTTCGGCTACGAACTGCTGGCCTCGACCGACCGCTACATAGCGGACAAGGGCAACGACCAGTACACGATGTCGATCTTCAACGAGGTCGCCCCCGAGCGGATCGCCACGGTCCTCACCAACGCGAAGCTCAAGCAGCGCGTGCTCACCGCGGTCGACACGGTCACCTACTACTGGCCGATCAACACCACCCGGATCACGGACGTCAAGGTCCGCCAGGCCATCAACTACGCCTGGCCGAACCAGCAGTTGCAGACCATCCGCGGCGGCGCGTCCACCAGCGCGATCGCGACCACGATCTTCTCCCCGGTGACGCCCGGTTACACGGAGTTCGACCTCTACGGCAAGACCACGAAGCCCGGCGGCGACCCGGTCAAGGCCAAGGCCCTCCTCAAGGAGGCCGGCAAGGTCGGGCAGAAGCTGGTCATCGCCTACCAGACGTCCGACAACGCGGTGAAGCAGGCCGTGGCGATCAAGAACGCGCTGGAGGCGGCCGGCTTCACGGTCGTCAACAAGCAGATCGACAAGTCGACCTTCTACACCCAGATCGGCAAGATCGACAACACGTACGACCTGTTCGCGGCGGGCTGGAGCCCGGACTGGCCGGGCGGCTACTCGGTCTTCTACCCCTGCTGGGACGGCGAGAACATCGGCGACGGCCGCAGCAACTACGCCCAGCTGAAGAACGCCAGCGTCGACAAGGCCATCGCGGCCGCCTCGCAGATCACCGACGCGGACGCGGCCAACAAGGCCTGGGGCGCCATCGACAAGCAGGTCATGGAACTCGCGGCCTGCGTCCCGGACTACCACGCCATCCGCAACTGGATGCACGGTTCGAAGGTCGGCGGCTTCGTCTACGACGCCGGAAACACCGGCATCGCGCTCACGAGGCTCTACGCCAAGGCGTAGGCGCCACACGGCACCAGGGGGCGGCCTCACCGGGCCGCCCCCCACCG
>NZ_JBXVPZ010000161.1:0-19696 GCF_057961495.1 Streptomyces sp. P5F9
GGGCGTGAAGGCCGCGAGTTCCCGTGGATGCGTATGGCGTGGGTCACATCGGGTGGGGCCGGGGGTCGTGGCATCCTGGCGCGATGGCACATCCCAGTGATCGCGTACCCCTGGCCGAACGGGTCGAGGAACTCCTCGCCGCCGGCGGCCCGTTGCCCATCGTCTCGGCCGGTGACCCGGTGCTCAGGCGCGGAATCGAGCCGTTCGACGGGCAGTTGGAGCCCGCTCTGCTGGCCCGGTTCGTCGAGGCGTTGCGCGTGACCATGCACGCGGCGCCGGGCGTGGGCGTCGCGGCCCCGCAGGTCGGGGTGGGGCTGCGGATCGCGGTGATCGAGGATCCGGCGCCGGTGCCGGACGAGGTGCGGGTGGCGCGCGGGCGGGTGCCGCAGCCGTTCCGGGTGCTGGTCAATCCGTCGTACGAGCCCGTCGGTGACGGCCGGGCCGCGTTCTTCGAGGGGTGTCTGAGCGTGCCGGGCTGGCAGGCCGTGGTCGCGCGGCACGCCTCGGTGCGGCTGACCGGGCAGGACGAGCACGGGCGGGCGGTGGACGAGGTCTTCACCGGGTGGCCCGCGCGGATCGTCCAGCACGAGACGGACCACCTCGACGGCCTGCTCTACCTGGACCGGGCCGAGTTGCGCTCGCTCTCCTCGAACGAGGCGATGGCGGAACGCTGGGCGCAGCCGACACCGGATGCGGCGTCGGCTGCGCTCGGCTTCGAGCTGTCGTAGCGAAACGGCTTTCAACTGCCGTAGGACGTCAGGGGTGTTCAGCCCCGGTAGGCCTCCAGCAGGCGTAGCCACACCTCGCTGATCGTGGGGTACGAGGGGACCGCGTGCCACAGGCGGCTGATCGGGACCTGGCCGGCTACCGCGATGGTCGCCGAGTGGATCAGTTCGCCTACGCCGGGGCCCACGAAGGTGACGCCGCGCAGGGTCTCGTCGTCGAGGTCGACGATCATGCGGGCGCGGCCCCGGTAGCCGTCGGCGTAGAGGCCGGCGCCGGCGACCGAGGAGAACTCGACGTCGACCGCGCGGACGCGGTGGCCGGCTTGTTCGGCCTCGGCGAGGGAGAGGCCGACGGCCGCCGCCTCCGGGTCGGTGAAGACGACCTGGGGTACGGCGTCGTGGTCGGCGGTGGCCGCGTGGGCGCCCCACGGGTCGGTCTCCAGCAACGGGACACCCTCGGCGCGGGCGGCGATCGCGGCACCCGCGATGCGTGCCTGGTACTTCCCCTGGTGGGTGAGGAGGGCCCGGTGGTTGACGTCGCCGACCGCGTACAGCCACTCACTGCCCGGGACGCGCAGGGTGTCGTCCACCGACAGCCAGGAGCCCGGTGCCAGGCCGATCGTGTCGAGGCCGATGTCGTCGGTCTGCGGGGCGCGTCCGGTGGCGAAGAGGATCTCGTCGGCCTCGATGCGGTCGCCGCCTTCGAGGAGGGCCGCGACGGTGCCGTTCTCGCGGGTCACCGCCGCGACGGACGTACCGGTGCGCAGGTCGACGCCGGCCTCGGTGAGCGCGTCGGCGACCAGTTCGCCGGCGAAGGGCTCCATGCGGGGCAGCAGGCCCTTGCCGCGGACGAGAAGGGTGACGCGGGAGCCGAGGGCCTGCCAGGCGGTCGCCATCTCGACGGCGACGACCCCGCCGCCGACCACGATCAGCCGGCCGGGCGCGGCCTTGGCGCTGGTGGCCTCGCGGCTGGTCCACGGCTTGATCTCGTCGAGTCCGGGCATGTCCGGCAGAAGGGCGCGGGTGCCGGTGCAGACCGCCACGGCATGCCGGGCCGTGAGGACGTGCCGGACGCCGTCGGGGCCCGCCACCGTCACCTTGCGGGGGCCGTCGAGGCGGCCGTGGCCTCGGTAGAGGTCGGCGGCGATGCCGTCGAGCCATTGGACCTGGCCGTCGTCCTTCCAGCCCGAGGCCTCGTAGTCGCGGTGGGCGAGCACCGCGGCGGTGTCGAGGGGGCCTTGGACGAGGTGGCCGAGGCCGGGCACGCGGCGGGCGTCGGCGCGGGCGATGACCGGGCGCAGCAGGGCCTTGCTGGGCATGCACGCCCAGTACGAGCACTCGCCGCCGACCAGTTCGTTCTCCACGATCGCGGTGGAGAGACCGGCCGCACGGGTGCGGTCGGCGACGTTCTCCCCCACGGGCCCGGCCCCGAGCACCACGACGTCGTACGCGATGGATTCCGTTTCCGTCATGGGGTCAGTCTGCTGGGTGGTGTGCGCTGTGGCCACACGGGTAGGGGCGCGGAATACGGGACCGGACGACCGTGTTGTCCGGGACGGCTTCGCCCCACATCGAGGAAGAGGGAATCACGACATGAGCAGCACCGTGGAGCTCACCAAGGAGAACTTCGACCAGACGGTCACGGACAACGACTTCGTCCTGATCGACTTCTGGGCGTCCTGGTGCGGGCCGTGCCGTCAGTTCGCCCCGGTCTACGAGAAGGCGGCCGACGAGAACCCGGACCTCGTCTTCGGCAAGATCGACACCGAGGCCCAGCCCGAGCTGGCCCAGGCCTTCGGCATCCAGTCGATCCCCACGCTGATGATCGTCCGCGACCGCGTCGCCGTGTTCGCCCAGCCCGGCGCCCTGCCGGAGGCCGCCCTGACCGACGTCATCGGCCAGGCCCGCAAGCTCGACATGGACGAGGTCCGCAAGTCGGTCGCCGAGCAGCAGGAGCAGGCCGAGCAGAACGGCCAGTAAGCACCGCCGTTCTGAAAATACCTAGAACGGATACGACGCCACGTCCCCGCGTACCGTCGTCCAGCGCACGTCGGTGAAGGCCTCCAGATTGGCCTCGCCGCCGAAGCGGGCGCCGGTACCGGACGCGGCGACCCCGCCGAAGGGGGCCACGGCCTCGTCGTTCACGGTCTGGTCGTTGATGTGGACGATCCCGGTGGGGATGCGTTCCGCCAGGTCCAGGCCGCGGGCGCTGTCGCGCGTGACGATGCCGAGCGACAGGCCGTACGGTCCGGTCGCGGCCAGCGCCGCCGCCTCGTCGGCGGTGGCGAAGGACCGTACCGGCGCGACCGGGCCGAAGACCTCCTCCGCGTAGGCGGGGGTGGCGTCGTTCACGTCGGCGAGGACGGTCGGCCGGTAGAAGAGGTCCTCGTGGGTGCCACCGGCCGCCAGCCTGGCGCCAGTTGACGCGCTGGCCTCAACAAGGCCATGGATCTTGGCCAGTTGGGCTGCGTCGATGATCGGGCCGAGGTGCACCTGCGCGCGGTGCGGGTCGCCGACCGCGAGCAAGTCGGCCTTGGCGGCGAGGCGTTCGACGTACTCCTCGTAGAGCGACTCGTGGACGAGATGACGGCCGGTCGTCATGCAGATCTGGCCCTGGTGGAAGAACGAACCCCAGGCCGCCGTCGAGATCACCGCGTCCAGGTCGGCGTCCGCCAGCACGATCAGGGCCGAGTTCCCGCCCAACTCCAGGTGTGCGCGCTTGAGATGACGCCCCGCCGCCTCACCGACCGCGCGACCGGCGGCAGTTGAGCCGGTGAAGGAGATCACGGGCACCTGCGGGTCGGCGACCAGTTCCGCCCCCACCTCCGCACCGCCGGGCAACACCTGCAGCAACTCCTCGGGCAGGCCCGCCTCCGCGAAGACCGCCGCGAGCGACAGTCCCCCGCACACCGCCGTGCGCGGGTCCGGCTTGAGGACGACCCCGTTGCCGAGTGCGAGCGCCGGGGCGACCGAGCGGATGGAAAGGATCAGCGGGGCGTTGAACGGCGCGATCACGCCGACGACCCCGACCGGGATGCGCCGGGTGTACGACAGCCGGGGCGCCTCCGTGGGCAGGACCTGCCCGGCGGGGCGGGAGGCGAGGGCGGCGGCCTCGTAGCACTCCTGGGCGGCGACGTGCAGTTCGAAGTCCGCCTTGCCGGGGATCGAGCCCGACTCCCGCACGATCCACTCGCGCAACTCCTCGGCATGCGCGGCGAACAGGTCACCGGCCTTGCGCAGCACACCGGCGCGGACGAAGTGCGGGACGCGCGCCCACTCGGCCTGCACGGCACGGGCCGCCTGGACGGCCGACCGTATGTCCCCGGCGGCGGCGAGCGTGACGGTGCCGAGCGTGTCGCCGGTGGCGGGCTCGGTGACCGGGTACTCGGGGCCCGAGAGGGGGCTGGGCTGCCAGGTCTTGGGGTCGAGCAGAGTCATGGCGGTTCTCCGATCCGTCACCGGCGGGACCCGCACCGGCAGCGCAAGTCCCTTGCGTTCACGGCCGGTTGGGCGGCCGCGCGACGGGATGCGGTGATCCGGCACAGACGTGCGAGCCGCGTCCGGTGTCCGCACGCATCCCTGTCTGGTTGAGCGTGCAACATCCTAGTCGCGTACGGCCGGATCGATCCCGGGCGCGGTCGCCGGGCCGGGGTGGACGCGGTCACCGGGCCGAGGTTTACGCGGGCTCCAGACCCGGGCAGGGCGGCATGCGGTCGTCAGGCCCGAGGCCGGCGCGGTCGCCGACTCCCCTACGCTCGGCTTCGCCCGAGCGGGAGGCCCCCCATCGCATCGACTCCCTCCCCGCCTCGCAGCCGCACGCACCACGCCCCGCTCACCAACGCCGATCAGGCACCGCCGCTTCCCTCCGGCCCACTCCGCCGGACAGTCCCTGGTCGCGCACGGCCGGATCACCCCGGGTGCGCTCACCGGACGCGGGGTGGGCCCCGTCAGCTGGAGTCGCGGTGCACCACCGACGCGCCGAGCAGTTCGTGTGTGCCCGGTACCCCGCCTGGTTCGCGTACCGCGGTGTCGACCAGTTCGGCGAGTTCGTGACCGGACGGCAGCTGGATGTGGACGGTACTCAGGCGCGGGCGCAGCAGGCGGCCGATCATGAGGTCGTCGGCGCCGATCACAGCCGTGTCCTCGGGGATGCGGATGCCCTCGTCCTGGAGGGCGCGCATCAGCAGCATCGCGTACTCGTCGTTGTACGCGAACACCGCGTCGAGGCCGAGGGCGCGCCAGCGGGCGGCGGTCCGGGCGGCGCTCTCCTCGCTGTAGGCGAGCGGGAGTTCGGTCACCGTGGCGTCCGTGCCGAGCAGGGCGCGGCGCACTCCGTCGAGGCGGGGCCGGGAGAAGACCCCCATGCCGGGCTCCTCGGGCACGACCACGCCGATCCGGCGCCGGCCGCGGCCGTACAGATGCGCACCGGCGCAGTGGCCGACACCTTCGTGGTCCAGGAGCAGGGCGTGAGCGCCCTCGACCTTCTCGGGGCCGAGCGTGAGGACGGCTCGCGCACCGGAACGCTTGAGGACCTCGACACCCTGCGGGCCGAGCCCCGCACCGGGCACCAGGACGGCGACCGGGCGCAGTTCGGCCCAGGCGCGGGCGGCATCGTCGCCGCGCAGACCGACGGACCCGTGCTGCACGACCGTGTAGTCGAGGCGGCTGAGCGCCCACTGGAGTTCGTTGATGAACTGGCTGTAGAGGAGGCCCACCGGCATGGTCGGCGCCGGCATCAGCACCATGCGGCTGTGCCCGGCGCGCAGACTGCGGGCCGCCGCGTGCGGGACGTACCCGAGTTCCTTGGCGGCCTCGTGGACGCGGCGGCGGGTGGGTTCGCTGATCCGTACGGCGCTGGTGTTGTTGAGGACGTAGGAGACGGTCGCGCGTGAGACGCCGGCCAGGCGGGCCACATCGGCGCTCGTGGGCACGGAGCGCGGTGCGGGCGACGGGGCTGCGGACGTTTTCGGTATCTGCACCATGACGTACGGCATCTTGGCAGAAGCCGGGGCCGGGGAGCGCGGCGGGGGAACGGTCGTCACGATGACAACATGGTCCGGTATTTTACGAGCATGTTCGTAACGAACTTGTTCGGAGCGAACATGTTCGTTACGGTGGAGGCATGACAGCTCGCCCCGACACCCCGCGCAGCCGCCGTGACCGACCGGCGAAACCCGCCCTGAGCAGGGAGGGCATCGTCGCCGCCGCGGTGACGGTCCTCCGCGCGGAGGGTCTGAAGAAGGTCACCATGCGGCGCCTGGCCCAGGAGCTCGACACCGGTCCGGCCTCGCTGTACGTGTACGTCCGCAACACCGCGGAGCTGCACGCGGCGGTGCTGGACGAGCTGCTCGGCACGATCGGGCCGGCGCCCGCCGAGGGTTCCTGGCGCGAGCGGATCGAGCAGGTGCTCACCGCGTACACCGGCATGCTCTTCGAGCACCCGAGTCTCGCCCGTTCGGCGCTGACGGCCTGGCCCAGCGGCCCGCACTACCTGAACCTGATCGAGACCCTGCTGGCCCTGCTCGACGAGGGCGGCGTCCCACCGGCGCAGGCCGCGTGGGGCGTGGACCTGCTGCTCCAGCAGGCCACCGCCACGGCGGCCGAGCACTCGGGCGACGACACGACCCGGGACGACTGGGACGCCCTGGCCCACGCCCTGCGCGCCGCGTCCGACCGGACCCACCCGCACATCGCGGCACGCTCCGGCGACCTGCTCGCAGGGGCGCCTTCGGCCCGCCTGTCCTGGCGGTTCCAGGCACTGATCAACGGGATCGAGCGGACCGCCCTTCCCAACTGACCCTGTTTACCGCCCACTTCAAGCTTCAAGGAGGCCATCATGACCACCCCCCATCTCCCCCTCGCGATCGTCGGCGGCGGACTCGGCGGGCTCACGCTCGCCCGGGTCCTGCACGTCAACGGCGTCGAGGCCGCCGTCTTCGACCTGGACGCCTCCCCCGCCGCGCGTACCCAGGGCGGCATGCTCGACATCCACGAGGACTCGGGCCAGCCGGCGCTGCGTGCGGCGGGCCTGTACGAGGAGTTCCGCGCGCTGGTCCACCCGGGCGGCGAGGCCACGCGCGTCCTCGACAAGGCCGCCACGGTCCTCCTGGACAACCCCGACGACGGCACTGGCGGGCGCCCCGAGGTGGACCGCGGTCAGCTGCGCGATCTGCTGCTCGGCTCGCTGCCCGAGGGCACCGTCCGCTGGGGCGCGAAGGTCACCGGCGCCCGCCCGCTCGACGACGGCCGGCACGAGGTGACGCTCGCGGACGGCACCTCGTTCACCACCGGTCTCCTGATCGGCGCGGACGGCGCCTGGTCCAGGGTGCGGCCCCTGCTCTCGGACGCGAAGCCCGCGTACGTCGGCATCTCGTTCGTCGAGGTGGACCTGCCGGACGCCGACGTACGGCATCCCGTGAGCGCCGAGGTCGTCGGCGGCGGCATGATGATGGCGCTCGGCGCGGGCAAGGGCTTCCTGGCCCACCGCGAGACCGACGGCAGCCTGCACATCTACGTGGCGCTCGCCGTCCCCGAGGACGCGTTCGACGGCGTCGACTTCACGGACACCGAGGCGGGGAAGGCCTACACCCTGGAGCACTTCGCGGACTGGGACAAGAGCCTGCGGGCGCTGCTCGCCGACGCGGACGGGCCGCTGACCCCGCGCCAGATCCACGCCCTGCCGATCGGGCACCGCTGGGAGCGGGTCCCCGGGGTCACACTGCTGGGCGACGCGGCCCATCTGATGTCGCCGTTCGCGGGCGTGGGCGCCAACCTGGCCATGCTCGACGGGGCCGAACTGGGCGAGGCCCTGGCCGCGCACCCGGGCGACACCGAGGCCGCGCTGGCCGCGTACGAGGAGAAGCTGTTCCCGCGCAGCGAGGAGTCGGCGGCGGAGTCCGCGGCGAGCGCGGTCCTGATGTTCGGCGAGGACGCACCGCAGGGCATACTCGACTTCTTCGCGAGCCACGGCGGCTGAAGCCGGGCACAGCAAGGGAGTTCAGCAGGGCGGCTCGGTGCGGGTCACGCGCGCGACGAGGTCGACCCAGCCGGCCTCCAGCCGCTCCATGGGCATCCCGCACTGCCTGGTCAGATGGTGGATCAGGGCCGGGTCGAGATACGCCATGAGCGTCTGGGAGAGCAGCTCGCAGTCGGCGTCCGGGAGGATCTGCCGCAGCAGCACCGTGACGTGGGTGTGCAGCGCCCGGAGCGCGGAGTGGGCGAACCGGCGGGTGGGCTCCGGCTGAGCGGCCAGTTGCAGGTCCAGCTGCTCGGCATGGCGGTACAGCACCGCGGCGCCGAACGCCCGCAGCCGCTCGACCGGCGGGGCTCCGGGACCCAGCGGGGGCGGGCCGCCGAGGAAGTCGGCCTGGAGCGTCTGCGCGGAGTGGTCGAGCAGCGCCATCAGCAGGCCGGTGCGGTCGCCGAAGCGGCGGAAGACGGTCCCCTTGCCGACCTGGGCCGCGGCAGCCACGGCCTCCATGGTGACGCCGGCCACCCCGTGCTCGGCGATCAGCCGGGCGGCGGCCTCCAGCAGCTTGGCGCGGTTGCGGGCCGCGTCGGCACGCAGGCAGGGCTCGTCGGCGTAGGAGCGGACCTCCAGCAACTGGGGTTCGCCTATCGACTCCTCGGGCTTCGGAAAGGGCGGCAGGGCGCTGGACATGAAGACAGCGTAAAGCACTGGGAACAAAACTGGACCGCGGTCCGCTTAGCCTGGTACAACTCTTAAACGGACCTCGGTCCGGATCGTAACGGCAGTGTTTCAGCCCCTCCTTGGAGTCCCCCATGTCTGTTCGTATCCTCGCGCTTGTCGGCAGCCTGCGTGCCGGCTCGCACAACCGCCAGCTCGCCGAGGCCGCCGTGAAGTTCGCGCCCGAGGGCTCCGACATCGAGATCTTCGAGGGTCTCGCCGACATCCCGTTCTACAACGAGGACATCGACGTCGAGGGCGACGTCCCGGCCGCCGCCGCCAAGCTGCGTGCCGCCGCCGGTGCCGCGGACGGGTTCCTCTTCTTCTCCCCCGAGTACAACGGCACCATCCCGGCCGTCCTGAAGAACGCCATCGACTGGCTGTCCCGTCCCTACGGCGCCAGCGGCTTCGGCGGCAAGCCGGTCGTCGTGGTCGGCACCGCTTATGGCCAGTTCGGCGGCGTGTGGGCGCAGGACGAGGCCCGCAAGGCCGTGGGCATCGCCGGCGGCAAGGTGATCGAGGAGCTCAAGCTCTCGATCCCCGGTTCCGTGACCCGCTTCGCCGAGACCCACCCGTCCGAGGACGCCGAGGTCGTGGCCCAGCTGACCGAGGTCCTCTCCCAGCTGAAGGGCCACGCGGGCGAGGCCGTCGCCGCCTGATCCAGGCACCCCGCCGCACAGTCGAAGGGGCCGGAGTCCACCCGGACTCCGGCCCCTTCGTGTCCCAACTGCCGCTCCCGTCAGTCCAGTTCGGCCAGGCGCGGCACCGCCGGCGCCACGAACCGCTCGATCCACTCGACCGGTTCGCCCGTGCGCGGGCCCAGAATGACCGTGTCGACGCCGAGCTTCGAGAAGCCGTCGATCTCCCCGAGGAACGCGTCGACATCGCCCGCGGTGACCGACTCGCCGCCGTAGACGATTGTCTTGCGGATACGGTCGTAGTCGCGCCCCAGGTTGTCGCAGTGACCGCGCAGCACGTCGAGCTTGTGGCGCAGCTCGTCCGGCGTGGACACGATCAGGTTGCAGGCGTCGGCGTACTGGGCGACCAGCCGGAGGGTCTTCTTCTCCCCGCCGCCGCCGATCATGATCTCGGGGTGCGGGCCGCTGATCGGCGCGGGCACGCACAGGGTCTCGGCGAGCTGGTAGTGCTTGCCCTCGAAGGGGCCGTTCGTCTCCGGGTCCCACATCTGCAGACAGATCCGCAGGGTCTCCTCCAGCCGCTCGAACCGCTCCGCGACCGGCGGGTAGTGCACGCCGAGACCGTGGTGCTCACGGTCGTACCAGGCCGCCCCGATGCCGAGCGTGGCCCGGCCGCCGGACAGCACGTCGAGCGTGGTGGCGATCTTCGCCAGCAGCCCCGGATTGCGGTACGTCACTCCGGTCACCAGCGCGCCGAGCTGGACCGTGGAGGTGTTGCCGGCCAGGAAGCCGAGCGTGGTGTAGGCCTCCAGCATGGCGTCCTCGGCGCCGCCGTTGAACTCCATCTGGAAGTAGTGGTCCATCACCGAGAGCCAGCTGACGCCCGCCGCCTCGGCCGCGGCGCCCGCCGCGGCCAGCTCGGGCCCGACCGCCGTCGGCCCTCCGGGATGGTTGAACCGGTTGATGTGTACGCCGACCCGCATGCCCGACTCCCTCTCGCAGTCCACTTCGCAGTCCACCCGGACCTTCACCGTCCCTCGTGACGGTAGGTCTTCGAGCGCTCTCGAAGTCAAGCGCTCCGCGTCCTCGTGGCGCGCAGGCTGGTGAACGTCGTCACCGCGAGCACGAGCACGATGAAGCCGAGGGAGAAGGGGATGGAGATCTGCGGGACGTGCACGCCGGACTCGTGCAGGGCGTGCAGCACCAGTTTGACGCCGATGAAGCCGAGGATGATCGACAGGCCGTAGCTGAGGTGGACGAGTTTCTTCAGCAGGCCGCCGATGAGGAAGTACAGCTGGCGCAGCCCCATCAGGGCGAAGGCGTTGGCGGTGAAGACGATGTACGGGTCCTGGGTGAGGCCGTAGATCGCGGGGATGGAGTCGAGGGCGAAGAGCACGTCGGTGGAGCCGATGGCGAGCATCACGACCAGCATCGGGGTCATGATGCGCTTGCCGTTCTCCGTGATGAACAGCTTGGTGCCGTGGTAGCGGTCGGCCACACCGAAGCGGCGTTCGGCGATCTTGAGGAGCTTGTTCTCCTCGTACTCCTCGTTCTCGTGGCCCTTGCGGGCGTCCTGGACGAGCTTCCAGGCGGTCCAGATCAGGAACGCGCCGAAGAGGTAGAAGACCCAGGAGAACGTGGAGATGATCGCGGCACCGGCCGCGATGAAGCCGGCGCGCAGCACCAGGGCGACGAGGACGCCGACCATGAGCACCCGTTGCTGGTACTGGGACGGCACCGCGAACTTGCCCATGATCAGCACGAAGACGAAGAGGTTGTCGACGCTCAGCGACTTCTCGGTGATGTACCCGGCGAAGAACTCCCCGGTGGGCCCGCTCCCGCCGTAGACGAGCAGCCCGAGCCCGAACAGGCAGGCCAGCACGA
Source organism: Streptomyces sp. P5F9 (assembly GCF_057961495.1). Taxonomy (NCBI): domain Bacteria; kingdom Bacillati; phylum Actinomycetota; class Actinomycetes; order Kitasatosporales; family Streptomycetaceae; genus Streptomyces; species Streptomyces sp. P5F9. The sequence continues at coordinate 10,935 of NZ_JBXVPZ010000161.1, forward strand.
CCCAGACCACGGTCCAGACGCCGGCTTCCCTGACGGACACGTCGTGGGGTTTGCGGCCGATGAGGAAGTCGACTCCGACGAGCGCGCACAGGGCGGCGATCGTCAGCAGCCAGACGGTCAGGGAGATGTTCACGGGTGGTGCTCCTGGTACATGAATCGGCAGATGCGGTGATACAGGGCGTCGTCCACAGGGGTTTCGACATCGTTGTCGGCGCGAAGGGTTCCTTCCACGTCCCGCAGGTGAACAACAGATCACGTCCTGACAAGGCACCCGCCGTCCGGCGGAGAGGTTCCGCCGGACGGCGGAGCACGGAACGGGGGTACAGGCGCGGAGTATGGCCGTACGAGCCGCCGCGTCCAGCGTCAGGAGAAGCACATGACGTCCACCCCGCCCCCGCCCCCGTTCGACCCCGAACTCGCCGCGGCGCTGGAGTTGATCAAGGAGTTCATCTCGCCCGGGATGACGATGGAGGACATCGACGAGATCCGGCAGGGTCCCGCGATCATGCAGTCGATGGAGATGGACCTCACGCTCGGCGGAGCCTTCGCCATCGAGGACAGGGAGGTGGCCGGCCCGGTCGGCGAGCCCGACATCACGCTGCTGATCGGCCGTCCGACCGCGCCGGCGACGGCGGGCGCACTGCCCGTCATCTATCACGTGCACGGTGGCGGGATGGTGCTCGGCGACCGGCGGGTCGGGGTGACCGGGGCGCTGGAGTACGCGCGGGAGCTGGACGCGGTGGTGGTGTCGGTGGAGTACCGGCTGGCGCCCGAACACCCTCACCCCGCGCCGATCGAGGACGTGTACGCCGGTCTGCTGTGGACGGCGGAGCACGCGAAGGAGATCGGCGGCGATCCGGAACGGATCGTCATCATGGGCGCGAGCGCCGGCGGCGGGCTGTCCGCCGCGCTGGCCCTCCTCACCCGCGACCGCGGCGGCCCGCGACCCATCGGCCAGCTCCTGCTGTGCCCGATGCTGGACGACCGCAACGACACCCCGTCCGCCCAGCAGATGGCAGGCGTCGGCATCTGGGACCGCACCGCCAACGAAACCGGCTGGACCGCCCTCCTCGGCGACCGCCGCGGCACCCCCGACGTCTCGCCGTACGCGGCCCCGGCCCGAGCGGAGGACCTCACGGGCCTCCCCCCGGCCTTCCTGGACGTCGGCTCCGCGGAAACCTTCCGCGACGAGGTGGTCGCCTATGCGTCCCGCCTCTGGCAGTCGGGCGGCATCGCCGAACTCCACGTCTGGCCGGGCGGCTTCCACGGCTTCGACGGCTTCGCGCCACAGGCGGCGGTGTCGCAGGCGGCTCGGGCGGCGCATGTGAGTTGGCTGCGGAGGTTGTTGGGGGCGGGTTGAGGAGGGCGAGGGTACGGCTGCGGTGACAGGGGCTTGCCGCGGCGGCTTCCGGTTGGCCGGGCCGGGGGGCTTCCACGGCTTCGCCGACTTCGCGCTGCGGGCGCCGATTTCGCAGGCGGAGCGGGCCACGCATGTGTCCCGGCTACGGAGCCTGCTCGCGCTGGGTCGAGGGGCGCGGGAGTACGGCCGCGACGACAGGAGCGTGCCTCGCCGGTCCCGGGTTGGCCGGGCGGCTTCCTCGCCTTCGCGCTGCGGGCAACATTTCGCAGGCGGAACGGGCCACGCAGGTGAGTCAGCTACGGAAGCTGCTCGCGCTGGGTCGAGGGGCGCGGGAGTACGGCCGCGGTGGCAGGAGGTGCCGCGGCGGCTCTGCCTTGCCCCCGGGGGCTTCCACAGGTTCGACGGGTTCGCTTCGCGGGCGGCGGTCTCGCGGGTGACTCGGGCCGCGGAGGCTGTTCGCAGCGGCTCAAGGGGGGTGGGAGCGCGGCCGCGGTGGCGTCGGTGTGTTGCGTCGCCGCTGCTCGACCGGGCGACCTTCCGCCGGAGGCACGGCGCACCAGATGCAGAGGCCGCCGGCGGCTTGAATCCACGACCGCGGCGACACCGGCGCGCTGTGCGCGAGCGGTACACCAGGGAAGCTCGTCGGTCGCCGCCTTCTTGGGGCGGACCGTGCGGGATACCCACGGCCCGTCCCTCCTCTCCGCCGGTGGCATGCCGCACCATGGGCATATGAAAGAGCTGGCCGGGCGCCTGACCGCGCTGGATCCGGACGCCGGTGCCGCCGTGCGGGTCATCGGGTACTTCGATCGGCTTGCCGAGTCGCGGGCCGGGCTTGAGGCGCTGGTGCGCGGGGCGGCGGTGCTGGCCGGGTGTGCCGCGCGGCTGGTCGACGCCGAGCGGCGGGTCCGGGTGCGGGTCGAGGCGGACGGTACGCGCAGGGACAGTGCGTCGCCGCCGGATCCCGCCTGGCCGTCCGCCGCGCTGACGCCGGGCGGGGCTTCCGCGCTCTGGCTGGAGCGTACGGCGGAGGTCGCGCCCAGTGTCGTCGACGCGGTGATCCTGGAGCGGGCGGCCGGTGCCGTACGGCTGGTGCTCGATCGCACCCGGGGCCGGGTTCCCGCCGACGACCCGGAGCTGATCGAGACCCTGCTCGACGCGACGGCTCCCGAGGCGGCCCGGCTGCACGCGGCCCGGCGTCTCGGCCTCGACCCGGCCGACCCCGCGACCCGGGCCCGGGTTCTCGCCCCGCTCGACGGACGGCCCCGGGTCGTCGCCGCGCCCCGCGAGACGACGGGTACGTCCGGCCCGCGACCCGTGTCGGACGGTGATCCGCAGGCGGCCACAGACAGCTCCGGCGCTCAACCACCGCACACCGACGCCGAGTTGCCCGCCGGCCGCCTGGGCATCGGCCCCGCCGTCCCCGTACTGGACCTGCCCCGATCCTGGGCCGCCGCCCGCACCGCCCTCCGCTTCACCGCCGACGGCACCGCGCAGGACCCCGGCCACCGCGTCGTGCACGCCGACGAGCTCGGCGGCATCGCCCTCCTCGCCGAACTGGTCGCACCGGGTGCCGAACCACCGCCCGACGTCCACGACGTGGAAGCCGCGGCGGCCAACGCGCCCTGGTTGCTGGCCACTTTGAACGCCGTCGCCACCACAACCAGCCTCCGCGCGGCGGCCACCGAGATCAACGTCCACCACTCCACGCTCCAGGACCGGTTGACCCACGCGGAGTCCCTCCTGGGCTGGCCGGTACGCACTCCGCAGGGGCGACTACGGCTCCAACTGGCGCTGACGATGCGCCACTTGGCGCGGCCGTAGCGGTCAGGTACGGGGGTCGGAAGTGACCGCGTTCCCCCATCTCGCGCATCTTGGCGATGATCCCGCGCTCGATCCGGTATGGGCAGTTCGGCGTCGGCCGCCTCAGCTGCTCCCCGCCCTCCGGCTCCGGCAGTTCGTCTCCGGCGATGTCGATGACCTGTCCCGTACCTGTGGGCCGTATCCCCCCGCACTGACAACAAACGGACAGGCAAAGGGACTTGGCCATCTCCGCGCCACACGGAATTCCTGATTCGGTGCGGCTGGAGGGGAGTCATAGCAAGCGCTTGTCGCTACATTTTGACATGACCGCCGCAACACCCTCCCCCTCTGTCACTCCGCAGGAGGCACTTCCCCATGCGCAGACTTCTCGCCTGTCTGGCGGCCGCAGCCGCGGCCCTGGGCGGGATCACGGTGGCCGCCGCGACACCGGCCGCCGCCGCAACGTCGGGCAGCTTCAGCGTGCTCAGCTACAACGTCGCCGGGCTCCCGGAGTCGTTGTCCAGCGCTTCGACGCCGCGGGACACGAGCACCACCGCGATTGGCACGCGCATCGCCCCGTACGACATCGTGAACGTGCAGGAGGACTTCAACTACCACGCCTACCTGTACTCCACCGACACCCACCCGTACCGCACCGCGACCAGCGGCGGCGCCGGTATCGGCAGCGGGCTCAACACCGTCTCCAACTACGCCTGGGACGGCGACGACTTCGAGCGCGTCCACTGGAACTCCTGCCAGATCGACTCGGGCGACTGCCTGACGCCCAAGGGCTTCACGTTCATGCGCGAGCGCCTCTCCGAGGGCGTGTACGTCGACTTCTACAACCTGCACACCAACGCGGGTACGAACGACGGCGACGAGGCCTCCCGCGCGGACAACCTCAGCCAGTTGACCTCGTTCATCAGCACCCACTCGGCGGGCAACGCCGTCGTGGTGATGGGTGACACCAACACCCGTTACACCCGCTCCGCCGACACCATCGCCGAGTTCGGCGCGGCCAACGGGCTCACCGACGCCTGGGTCAAGGTGATCCGCGGCGGCGTCGCGCCGGTCAAGGGCAGCGACGCGCTGGTGTGCGACCAGACCGGGGCCACCGTCCCCAACACCTGCGAGGTCGTGGACAAGGTCCTCTACCGCAGCAGCAAGCTGGTCACGCTGAACGCGACGTCGTACAACAACGAGCACGCCAAGTTCCTCACCTCGGACGGGCTGATGCTCTCCGACCACGACCCGATCACGGTCGGCTTCACCTGGTCGCAGAACGCGGACTACCAGCTCAGCGACCAGTTCGGCGGACCCCACGGCGACTACTACCAGGACATCAACAGCGTCCCGGCGGCCGCCCGCGCAACCACCATCTCGCTGCGCTCCGGCTCCCGCGTCGACCAGGTCGGCATCACCCTGGCCAACGGCACCACTCTCACCCACGGCGGCACGGGCGGCACCGCGTCCTCGCTGACGCTGGGCAGCGGCGAGTACGTGACCTCGGCGTACCTGTGCGAGAGCAAGTACAGCGACACCACGCGGATCTTCTACGCCAAGTTCACCACCAACCTGGGCAACACCCTGGCCGGTGGCACCACCACCTCGGACTGCGTGACCCGCACCGCTCCGTCCGGCTGGCAGATCGCCGGCTTCCACGGACGCTCCGGCGACGAGCTGGACAAGGTCGGCTTCATCTACACGAAGCGCTGACCCTAGGCACCGACCCGCCGTAGCCACGCAGTGCCAAGCACCGTACGGCAGTTGTGAGCCGGATCATCCGCCGCCGCGGGTGGTCCGGCTCGGTGCGTTCCGGCCGCTACGCGAACGCCGGCGGCACCAGTCGCCCACGTGAGATGAGCGACGTGGCCTGCTTGAGGCGGTGGACGTGGATGCTCACGCCGTAGCCGTCGATGCCCGCGACGGAGGCGACCTTGGTGGTCAGGTACCGGTACAGGTGTTCCGTATCGCGGCAGATGACGACGACCATGACATTGGAGTCGCCGCTGATGGCGGCGGCGAAGGCGACCTCGTCGTGATCCGCGAGTTCCTCTCCGACTCGTTCGAGGCGGGCCGGGGCGACGCGCAGCCACAGGGTGGCGTTGAGCGCGAACCCGAGGCGCGCGGAGAGCAGTTCGACGTCGTAGTCGAGCGCCCCCGAGTGCTCCAGGGCGTCCAGTCGGCGGGCCACGCGGGCCGTGGACCAGCCGGTGACGTCGGCCAGTTGGGTGTGCGTGGCGCGGCCGTCCTCCGCGAGGGCGTCGAGCAGCGGGGTGTCCTCGTCGGTGAGGCGCACGGGCGGTCCGGTGGGCATGTCGGGCCGGTCGCCCACGAGTTGACGGATCTGTTCGGGGGTGAGCCGACCGCCGTAGCCCGTCCAGTCGCTCGGTCCGGACGTGCCGAAGGGGTGGATGAGCAGGTCGATGCTCACGTCGAGTACCGATGCGGACTGGGGCAGTTGACGCAGCAGGACGTCGTCGCGCGTCACGTGCACCGGCGCGCTGATGACACAGATGATCTCCGAACCGCCGGACGCGAGGCCCGCGTAGGCGATGTCGGGCCGTCGGGCCAGCGCGTCGGCGAGCGGGCCGACCCGGTCGGGGCGGCAGCGGATCCGGGCGACCCACCTCGCGTCGCCGTGGACGGCGGGGTCGACCAGGCCGACCACCCGCATCACCCCGGAGCGGCGCAGGGCGTGGAAGCGGCGGGCGGCGGTCTGCTCCGAGACCCCGGCCACCTCGCCGATCAGCCGGAACGAGGCGCGTGGCGCGCACTGTAGCGCGCGGAGGATTTTCCCGTCGACTTCGTCAATCATGAGGGAAGTGTCGCACCCAAGAGGCCCGGGGTAGAGGTTTCTCGTCGCTTTCCGGTCGTGCGTTGGTGATTGTCCATACCGGAGCTGATCCTTGGTCGCGTGCCCGTTCGAGTTCGAGGGCACCGCATTCGATAAGGAGAGTTCCCCGTGAACGTCACGAGCCCGGCGAGCGGGCGGTCCGACCGGCGGGCGGCCACCCTCGTCATGGCCTGCCTCGGCGTCTTCGTCGCCTACTTGCCGGTGACCACGGTCGCCGTGAGCCTGCCCGCGATCCAGTCGGCGCTGAACGCGTCGACCGCCCAACTGTCCTGGGTCCAGGACGCGTTCGTCCTGCCCATGGCCGCGTTCATCCTCACCGCCGGCGTCTTCGGCGATGTGCACGGACGCAAGAAGGTGTTCCAGGCGGGCCTGTTGTTCGCCGCCGCCGGTGCGGCCGTGGCCCTGTGCGCGCAGTCGGTCCACGTCCTGTGGATCGGCCAGGCGTTGGCCGGTCTCGGCGCGGCGACCCTGCTGCCGACGACCCTGGCGCTGATCAGCCACGCCGTGCCCGACCACCGGGAGCGCGGCAAGTTCATCGGCCTGTGGGCGACCGCGCTGATGGCGGCGCTGGCCGTCGGCCCGCTGATCGCCGGAGTCATCCTCGACCACGCCGCCTGGCGCTGGATCTACCTGATCTCCGTCCCCGTCCCGCTGATCGCGCTGGGCGTCGCCGCCCGCCGGCTGCCCGACTCCCGGGCCCCGCACGGGCGCAAGCTGGACTGGCCCGGCCAGCTCACCGCGGCCCTCGCCATCACCGCGCTGGTCTACGGCGTGATCGAGGGCGGCGCCGGTTCCTTCACGGACGTCAAGGTCATGGTGGCGCTGTTCACCGCGGTGGTCGGCGGGGTCGCGTTCCTGCTCGCCGAGCGGCGCGGTGACAGCCCGATGCTCGACCTGACGCTGTTCCGCAGCCCGGCGTTCACCGCCACCACGCTGGTCGCGATGATCACCTTCCTGGCGCTGATCGGCTTCTTCTTCCTGCTCAGCCTGTACTTCGGTCTGGTGCAGCAACTCGACACGCTCCAGGCGGCGTTGAGGCTGCTCATGGTCACCGCGGCGGCGATCGTGGTCGGCCAGCCGGTCGGCCGGCTGATGCACCGGGTCACACCGCGTGTCCTGATCACCGGTGGCCTGCTGCTCATCTCCGGCGCGCTGTTCTCACTGACCGGCGTCGACGCCGGCACCTCGTTCGCGTCCATCGCCTGGCGGCTGGCACTGCTCGGCCTGGGCATCGGGACCGTCATGACACCGATGACCGCGACCGCTGTGGCCTCCGTGCCGTATCACCAGGCGGGGATGGCCGCGGCCGGCAACAACGCGTTCCGGCAGGTCGGCGGCGCGCTCGGCCCTGCCGTCCTGGGCGCCCTGCTCACCACCAAGGCCCTCGACACCCTGCCCGGCCACCTCACCGACGCCGGGGTGACGGGTACGGCGCAGCAGAACATCGTCTCGACCGCCGACGCGGGCGGCCTGGGCGCCGTCGCCCACATGAACCTCGGCCCGAACACCGGCCGGGCCATGGGCGCGCTGAGCGACTCCTTCCTGGACGGCATGCGGCTGTGCCTGGTGGTCGCCGGCTCGCTGACTCTCCTCGCGGCCCTGGTGTGCGTGCTGTTGCTGCGCCGCCCGCGACAGACTTCTTCGTCTACGGCGGCTCCGGTGGCCGGTGCGAGCACCGCCACAGCTGGAGTGCCAACGGCAGCCGTCGTAGCGGCAGTTGACCCGGCATCGAACCGCTGAGGCACGAACTACCCATGGGCGGGACCCCGTTGCGCGCATGCGGGGCCCCGCCCGCTGTCGCCTCAGATCGATACGGCGACAGCGGTGAACGTCGTGTCCGGCGTCTGCGGGCTGGTGAAGCGGGCGTTGACGAGATAGAGCCGGTTGCCGAAGCGGGCGGCGGTCGTCGGGACGTCGAAGCGAGGGTCGGTGATCGTACGGCGCAGGGTCGCGGTGCCGGCCTTGGCGTCGAGGTCGAACACGCTGATCCGGTTCAGCCGGTTCTGGACGACGTACAGCGTCCGGCCGATCCGGAACAGCCCGTCGCCGTTGGCCACATCGGTGGCACCGCTCAGGGTGATCTCGGTGGCGTGGCCGGTCTTGAGGGACACGTTGTAGAGCTTGCCGGGGCTGCTGCTGACCACGATGAGCCCGTGCCCGTCCGGGGTGCCGACGACGCCGTTCGCGTTGTTCACCCCGGGCGTCTGCACCCAGTCACCGGTGAGCGGCAGGGCGGTGACCGCGCCCGTGCGGCCGCGGGGCACGCCGTAGAGCACGGCGTCGAGCGAGTCGGTGAACCAGGCGCGGTCGCCGAGGAGCGTGATGTCGTTGATGAAGTGGCCGGTGGAAGCGGTGAGTTGGTGGGTCGTCAGGATGTCACCGGTGCGGGAGTCGACGACTCGCGCGACCCCGGTGCTGCCGGCGACGTACAACAAGCCGTCGTGATCCAGCTTCAGGCCGACCGACACCAGGCCGGTGGCCCCCTCGGACAGGACCTCGCCCTCGCCGGTGCGCAGGTCGGTGCGGTGGATGGCGCCGTTCGCACGAGAGCCCATGTAGGCGTACGGCCTGCTGCCGATCGCTATGCCCTCGGGGAGGAAGCCGTCGGGCAGCGAGAACTCCGTAGGCCAACTGGCCGGTGCGGTCGATGAGTTGGCGCTTGCCGTGCCGGTACCGGTCGACACGGCGAGGGCGGTCAGGGCGGCGCCGCCGAGGAGGGCGCGCCGGGTGGGGTGTGGCTGGGGG
>NZ_JBXVPZ010000162.1:0-19692 GCF_057961495.1 Streptomyces sp. P5F9
GAGCCGAGTGTGGCGGGGGCGAGCGCTCAGGGCGGCCTCGGGGCGTGGACGAGGTTCGGCCGGGACGGGCACGGCGTCGCACAGCCGGGCGGTTCCGGCGGCGTGGGGCCGACCGGGTCGGCTTCAGGGAGCCGGAGTGGGCCGGACGACGCCGGTGCGGACGCGCCCGGTGCCGCACCGCCGGGCGGCTCCACCGGTCGTCCGCCGGAACGCGGCGGCGAGGCCGCCGACGGCGGGGCGTCGACGTGAGCGGGGCGCCGACCCGTGCGTCGCGCCGCTCCGCAGACCACGGCGCGGTGGGCCGAACCGCCCACGTGGCCGGCACTGCCGCACACCTCGCCCGCGGTGCCCTCCTGCGCTGGCTGGTCCTCGTACTCGCCCTGGCCGCTTGGCAGTTGGCCGCCCTCGCGCACGGCAGCGTCTATTTCCCACCCCCGGCCCGTATCGCGCGCCACGCCTACGACCTGTGGTTCTCGGGACCGGTCGGGCACGCTTTTCTCACCACGGCCGCCGTCGACACCATCCTGCCCAGCCTCGGCCGGATGTCCGCGGGCTTCGTGCTCGCCGCCGTCGCCGGGGTCGCCCTCGGCCTCGCGGTCGGGCGTTCGCGTCGGGCCTACGCCCTCTGCGACCCGGTGCTCCAGTTCGCCCGCGCCGTGCCGCCGCCCGCGCTCGTGCCGGTGTTCGTCGTCGTGTTCGACTTCGGTACGCCGATGCAGCTCGCGTCGATCGTGTTCAGCGCTGTCTGGCCGGTGCTGATCAACACCGCCGAGGGAGCCCGTGACGTCGACCCGCTCCGGGTCGACGTCGCCGCCGTACTGCGCCTGACCCCGGCCGAACGCCTGTGGTTCCTGCTGCTGCCCTCCGCGCTGCCCCGCATCTTCGCCGGTCTGCGCCTCAGCCTGTCGCTCTGCCTCATTCTCATGGTCTTCTCCGAGCTGCTGCCGGGCACCGCGAACGGCATCGGCTTCGCGCTCACCGACGCCCAGTCGCGCTCCGACCTGCTGACCGTGTGGGCGGTACTGGTCCTGCTCGGCGCCCTGGGGTATCTGCTCAACACAGGCCTGCTGGCGGCCGAGAGACGGCTCACCGGCAAGGGAGACCACGAAGGAAGCCGCAGGGAAAGCCGCAAGGGAAGGGCCACATGAAGGGAACCGTCCTGGACGCCGTCGTCCAGTTCCTCCGCGACACCGGGATGACCACGGTCTTCGGCAACCCGGGCTCCACCGAACTGCGCATGTTCCGCGACTGGCCCGACGACTTCACGTACGTCCTCGGTCTCCAGGAGTCCACGGCCGTCGCCATGGCCGCGGGCCACGCGCTGGGCACCCGCCGCGCCGCGTTCGTGAGCCTGCACTCGGCCGGCGGTGTCGGTCACGCGCTCGGCGCCGTCTTCAACGCCCACCGCGACCGCGTCCCGTTGGTGATCCTCGCGGGCCAGCAGGCACGCTCCCTGCTTCAGCTGCGCCCGTTCCTCGGCGCCGACCGGCCGGCCGAATTCCCGCGCCCCTACGTCAAGTTCGCCCACCAGCCGGAGCGTGCCGCCGACGTCCCCGCCGTCGTCGCCGAGGCCCACCGCATCGCGATGACGCCCCCACGCGGACCGGTGTTCGTCTCCGTCCCCGAGGACGACTGGGACCAACCGGCGCGACCCGTCGAACCACGCACCGTGCACACCGGCTTCACCGCCGACCCGCACGCCCTGTCCGCCCTCGCGGCCCGACTGGACGACTGCACCCGCCCCGCACTGGTCGTCGGCCCCGGCGTCGACGACGAGGACGCCCTCCCCGAGGTCCGCGCCCTGGCCGAGCGCACCCGCGCCGCCGTCTGGATCAGCCCCCTCTCCGGCCGCTCCGGCTTTCCCGAGTCCCACCCTCTCTTCCAGGGCTTCCTGCCACCCGTCGCCGGCCAACTGGCCGCGCGGCTACGGCCGTACGACGTCGTCGTGGCCCTCGGCGCGCCCGTCTTCACCTACCACTTCGACGACGGTGGACCGCTCCTCCACCCTGGTACCGAACTCCACCACCTGGACTGCGACCCGGCGCAGGCCGCCTGGCTGCCCACCGGCACCAGCATCGTCACCACCCTCAAGCCCGCCCTCGCCCACCTCACCTCCCTGCTGAAGACGACCAACCGCGAACCGCCGCCACCCCGCCCGGCTCCCGCGCCGCCCGAACCGGGTGCGGGCCTCACCGCCGAACTGGTCCTCGACCACCTCCGCACCCGGCTGCCCCGCGACCGCGTCCTCGTCGAGGAGGCCCCCAGCCACCGGGACGCCCTCCACGCGCGCGTGCCCGTCGACAGCTCCGGAGGCTTCCTCACCACGGGCAGCGGAGCCCTCGGCTGGGGCCTGCCGCTCGCCGTCGGCCGCGCGCTCGCCGACCGGCGCCGGGTCGTCTGCGTGCTCGGCGACGGCTCCGCCCTCTACTCGGTACAGGCCCTGTGGACCGCGGCCCGGCACCGGGCGCCGGTCACCTATGTCGTCCTCGACAACGGCGGCTACGCGGCCGTCCGCGCCCTGGGCCGCCGCATCGGCATCACCCCGGTCCCCGGCACCGACATCGAAGGCGTCGACTTCGTCGGCCTGGCCCGGTCCTTCGGCTGCCCGGCGACCTACGTCGACGACCCCGCCGTACTCCCCGAAGTCCTGGACCGCACCCTCCACCTGCCCGACGAGGGCGGCCCGCACCTGCTGTACCTCCGGGTCGCCGCCGGCCAGGGCGTGCTCTACACCGAACCCTGGGCCAGGTGACCGACCGCGATGCTCCGCCTCGACTCCCTCAGCCAGCACTACGGCGACCAGCCCGTCCTGCGCGACATCAGCCTCACCGTGCCGGACGCTCAACTCCTGTGCGTGGTGGGCCCGTCGGGCTGCGGCAAGTCCACGCTGCTGCGCACTGTCGCCGGACTGCTACCCGCGCCCGAGGGCACGATCACGATCGACGACACGCCCGTCACCGGCGTACCCGACCGCCTGGCCGTGGTCTTCCAGGACTACGGCCGCTCGCTGCTGCCCTGGCTCACCGTCCGCGACAACGTCGCCCTGCCGCTGCGCCGTCAGGGCCTGCGCCGGGCCGAGCGGCGCGCCGAGGCGGAACGCATCCTGGACCGCGTCGGCCTGACCGCCGCCGCCCGCCGCCACCCCTGGCAACTCTCCGGCGGTATGCAGCAGCGCGTGGCCATCGCCCGCGCCCTGGTCTGCCGCCCCTCCCTGCTGCTGATGGACGAACCCTTCGGCTCCCTCGACGCCCAGACCCGCGAGGACCTGGAGGACCTCCTCCTGGAGGTGCACCGCGCGGACCGCACGACGATCGTCTTCGTCACCCACGACATCGACGAAAGCGTTTACGTCGGCGACCGCGTCGTCGTCCTGTCGCCGGGCCCGGGCGCGAAGGTGGCGTTGGACCTGCCGGTCGAACTCCCCTGCCCCCGCGACCAGATCGGCACGCGGGGACTGCCGGAGTTCGTGGCGCTGCGCACCCGGGTGGGCAGCGCGGTGCGCACGCCTAGCCCAGCCGCACGTCCTGCCACACCATCCGGTGGTCAGACGTGACGACCGTGGTGCCGTCGCCGACCAGGCGGTACAGCGGGTCGTCCGAGGTCGGCCAGAACACGCCGTTGCGGCCGGGGAGCAGGCCCTTGGACGGCAGGACGTGGTCCACGCGCAGATTGCCGGGGGCCGTGTCGCCGAAGTCGCCCGTGTCGTAGGCCGGGTCGCCGATCTGGCCGACGTTCGCGCCGCCCTGGAGCTTCGCGGCCTCGACCCCGCCCGCGCTCGCCGGCGGCTTGGCGGGGAGGTTGATCGCCGGGTGGTCGAGGAACTGCCGTACGGCGTGGTCGTAGCTGTCGCCGTCGTAGGGGTCGGCGTTCTGGTCGCCCGCGATCACGAAGCGCGAGCCCGGCCGCAGACCGCCCCGGACGCCCTTGTCGTCGTACAGATAGGCGCTGCGCGCGTGGCCGCCGATGTAGTCGGCCCACAGGCGGATCTCGTCGTGGTTGCGGCGGCCGTTGCGGTCCTCCGTGCCGTCGAAGGTGGGCGGCGTCGGGTGGGAGACCAGGAAGTGCACGGTCTCGTGGCCGAGCCGGACCGGCACGTCCCAGTGGCTCTTGGAGGAGAGCCGCAGGATCGCGCGGGCCGCGTCGCTGTAGTAGCCCGGCGGGATCACGTTGCCTGGCATGTCCTTCCACAGGAAGTGCTGGAAGGTGCGCACCGCGCGCGTGTCGATCGGGAACTTGGAGAGGACGACCATGCCGTACTGGCCCGGGAAGAAGCCGTAGCCGAACGCGTCCTGTCCGTAGGCGTCCGAACCCGGCGTCGTCACCACGCCGTTCTTGCCGTCGAGGTCGACGCCCGAGGGGACGCCCGTGTTCACCGGGCCGGTGAAGTGGTGCGGGAAGTGGATCGGGCGGGCGCCGTTGTGGCCCCGGGACAGGTAGTTGTCGAGGAACAGGCGGACCGCTCCGCCGCCCTCCACGTAGTCGAACTCGTTGATCAGCAGGATGTCCGGGTTCACCCGCTGGATGGTCTCGGCGACGTTCTGCGCCTGGGCGTTGTCGGGTGTCGACAGGTCCGTGACCAGCGCGCCCTGCGTGGCGCGGTTCAGCGAGGCGTTGAACGTGGCGAACCGTACGGTCCGCCCGTACCGCTCGGACGCCGACGCGCGCAGCGTGGCGGTACCGGCCAGCGCCGCCCCGGCCAGGGAGGCGAGCGTGGCGCGGCGGGAGAAGGTTCGGGAGTGGTTCATCGGGACTCCGGCCAAGGGAGGGGACACGTGAACCCCCGTAGTCTGCGCGCGTAGAAGTGAACGTCACAAGACGCGGGCGAAACTCATGGGTTCACTCCTGATTCACGCGATGGTGTGATCATGTCCCCTGCCCGGGATGGCCGTTGGGAGCCACGGGTAGGGCCCGGCCATGACCCAGCCGTTCGAACTCCCGCACTTCTACATGCCGTATCCCGCGCGCCTCAACCCGCATCTGGACGAGGCCCGCGCCCACTCCTCCGTGTGGGCCCGCGAGATGGGCATGCTGGAGGGCTCCGGGATCTGGGAGCAGGCCGACCTCGACGCGCACGACTACGGCCTGCTCTGCGCCTACACCCACCCCGACTGCGACGGGCCCGCCCTGTCGCTGATCACCGACTGGTACGTGTGGGTGTTCTTCTTCGACGACCACTTCCTGGAGACCTTCAAACGCAGCCAGGACCGCGCCGGCGGCAAGGCCTACCTGGACCGGCTGCCGCTGTTCATGCCGCTCGACCTCTCGACTCCCGTACCGGAGCCGGAGAATCCGGTCGAGGCGGGGCTCGCCGACCTGTGGGCGCGCACCGTGCCCTCGATGTCCGTCGACTGGCGCCGCCGCTTCGCCGTCTCCACCGAGCATCTGCTCAACGAGTCCCTGTGGGAGCTGTCCAACATCAACGAGGGACGGGTCGCCAACCCCGTCGAGTACATCGAGATGCGCCGCAAGGTGGGCGGCGCGCCCTGGTCGGCGGGGCTGGTGGAGTACGCGACCGCCGAGGTGCCCGCGTCCGTGGCCGAGGAGCGGCCGCTGCGGGTGCTGATGGAGACCTTCTCCGACGGCGTCCACCTGCGCAACGACCTCTTCTCCTACCAGCGGGAGGTCGAGGACGAGGGCGAGTTGAGCAACGGCGTGCTCGTCCTGGAGACCTTCTTCGGCTGCACCACCCAGGAGGCCGCCGACACCGTCAACGACGTCCTCACCTCCCGGCTCCACCAGTTCGAGCACACCGCGTTCACCGAAGTGCCCGCCGTGGCCCTGGAGAAAGGTCTCACCCCGGACGAGGTCAGGGCCGTCGCCGCCTACGCCCAGGGGTTGCAGGACTGGCAGTCCGGCGGCCACGAGTGGCACCTGCGCTCCAGCCGCTACATGAACGAAGGCGCCCTCGACAACTCGCCGTTGAACGGCCCGACCGGCATCGGCACCTCCGCCGCCGACATCGGCGCCCTGCTCGCCGCGGCCGGCGCCGAACGGCTGCGCGCCTACACGCACGTCCCCTTCCAGAAGGTCGGCCCCTCCCGACTCCCCGACTTCTACATGCCGTTCGAGGTCGAACTCAGCCCGCACCTGGACGGCGCCCGGCACCGCCTCGTCGACTGGTCGCACGCCATGGGCATCCTGGAGGAGGGCGTCTGGGACGAGGAGAAACTCGCCGCCGCCGACCTCCCGCTCTGCTCCGCGGGCATCGACCCGGACGCCACCGAGGCGGCCCTCGACCTCAGCTCCCGCTGGCTCGCCTGGGGCACCTACGGCGACGACTACTACCCCCTCGTCTACGGCATCCGCGGCGACCTCGCCGCCGCCCGCATCACCACGGCCCGCCTCTCGGACTGCATGCCCATCGAGGGACCGGCGGTCATCGTGCCGGTCAACGGCATGGAGCGCGGGCTCATCGACCTGTGGACCCTCACGACCGCCGAGATGCCCCTGGACGACCGGCGCACCCTGAAGACCGCGATCAACACGATGACCGAGAGCTGGGTCTGGGAACTGGCCAACCAGATCCAGCACCGCATCCCCGACCCGATCGACTACCTGGAGATGCGCCGCGCCACCTTCGGCTCGGACCTCACTCTCAGCCTGTGCCGCATGGGCCACGGCCCGAAGGTCCCGCCCGAGGTCTACCGAACCGGCCCCGTCCGCGCCCTGGAGAACGCGGCCATCGACTACGCCATGCTCCTCAACGACATCTTCTCGTACCAGAAGGAGATCGAGTACGAGGGCGAGGTCCACAACGCGATCCTCGTCGTGCAGAACTTCTTCGGCATCGACTACCCGACCGCACTCGGCGTCGTCCACGACCTGATGACCCAGCGCATGCACCAGTTCGAACACGTCGCCGCGAACGAACTGCCCATCGTCTACGACGACTTCGACCTCTCGGACGAGGCACGCGACATCATGACGGGCTATGTGACCGACCTCCAGCACTGGATGGCGGGCATCCTGAACTGGCACCGCGAGGTCGACCGCTACAAGTCCGCGTACCTGGCGAGGCGTTCACACGGGTTCGTTCCTGATCGGGTGCCGGCGCTGCCGTTCGGCTGAGCGGGAGAACCCGCGGCGGGTCAGGACGGCTGACGTTCCACCTGGCCCGCGTGGGCGACCGCGGCTCGCGCCAGCGCCCGCACCACCGGATGCGGGCGCGAGCCGTCGCCGGCCAGTTCCGGCTGGAAGAGGGTGGCGAGGAAGAAGGGGTGGCCGGGGAGTTCGGCGATCCGGACGTGGCCGTCCTCGTCATGGCCGGAGAAGCGCAGGCCGTGCGCGCGCAGGGTGTCGAGGTGGCGGGTCGGGCCGTAGGAGCAGAAGTAGCGCTCGACCGTGCGCTCCGAGCCGATCGCGGACTCGGCGAGCGAGCCCGGTTCGATCGTGACGGCGGCCTCGTGGCCGACGAGGGAGCAGGCCAGCGGTTCGACGAGGAGGTCCTCGGCATCGGGGTCGTTCTCGGCGTGCGCGACCCGGGTCAGCCCGCACACGTCACGGGCGTACTCCAGGAGCGCGTGCTGGAAACCGCCGCAGGTGCCGAGGAACGGAATGCCCTCCACGCGCGCGGTACGGATCGCGGACAGGACACCGGCCTCGCTGCGGTAGGGACTGCCCGGCAGCACCCACACGGCGTCGAACCCGCGCACCGCGTCCGGTGCCTCGGCGTCCTCGGACGGGATCCAGTAGGCGTCGAGGACGAGCCGGTCGCGCTCGGCGAGGGCGTCGAGGATGAGCGGGAGGCGGGAGTGCGAGACGACGTTGGGGGAGCGGTCGCCGACCAGGGCGATACGGGCGGTGCGAGCGGTCCGATCTGCGGTGTTCGTCATGCCGTTCATCCTGGGCGCGACCCGGTGTTCACGTCCAACGATGATTACTGCTCTCTCGATAAGCAGAACTGATGGGATGCTGTCCTCCGTGGACCCGCACCTCCTGCGTACGTATGTCACCGTGGCCCGGCTCGCCTCCTTCTCGGAGGCCGCGCGCGAGCTGGGCTACACCCAGTCCGCGGTGTCCCAGCACATCGCCGCCCTGGAACAGGACCTCGGCGCCCCGCTGCTCACCCGCCGCCCGGTCACGCCCACTTCGGCGGGTGAGCGGCTCCTCGAACACGCGGCCCCACTGCTGCTGCGCCTGGACGCCGCCCGCGCGGACGTCGTCCGGATGGCCGCCGCACCCGAACGCGGACTCACCCTCGCCACCGCGCCGACCGCACTCGGGCCCCGTGTCCTGGCCGCCCTCCCGCGCGCGGGCGTGACGCTACGCGTGCTCACCCGGGACGAGGTGCCGGTCGCCGTGGCCACCGGCACCGCGGACCTCGGCCTGGTCGACGGGATCGCGGCCCCCAACGATCCGCTACGGCTGCCCGACGTGGCCCCGCTGACCACCCACGGCGTCGCCGAGGAACCCGTCTGCGTCCTGCTCCCCGACGACCACCCCCTGGCTGGACGCCCGGCCCTGCGCCTCGGTGATCTCGCCGCCGCCCGCTGGCTCGACGCCCCCGACGCGGGCGTCCCCCTCGCGCGCCTCCGCGCCGCGAACGGCGGCGGCGCCTTCCGCCCGGCCCTCCGCTACGACGGCACCGACATCCGCGTCCTCACGGCCCTCGCCGCCGCCGGCCACGGCCTGACCCTGCTGCCCCGCTCGGCGGCCACCGGGGTACCGGGCGCGGTCGCCGTCCCGCTCACCGAACCACGCGTCGTGCACCGTACGGAACTGGTGTACGGGGGAGCGCCCCGAGGCGCGGCGGCGCGGTTGGTGGGGCGGCTGGTGGAACGGGGGCGAGGCCGGTGACGTGGAGGTGGGGCGCCACGCGCGCGTGCGATGTGCGCCGCTTCCCTCCCCTGACCCTCGGTCAGTCTCACTCGTTCGTGGCACGTCGCGCGCCGGTGCGCCGGGTAGAGCATCTGCCGGAGGCGATCCATGGAACAGACTGCGTTGCGTCCCAAGCCGATGCCCGGTCAGGAACCCGGCGGCGGCACCAAGCCCGGCCCCACCCGGCGCCCGCACGCCGCGCGGCGCCGCGGCCGACGGCTCATGACCCTGCTGTTCGGCCTGTTCGTAGGGACCGTCCTGGTGCTGTCGGGGGTCGGGCTCGGCACGGTAGGCGCCACGGTGATCGGCATGAGCAAACTCGCCGAGATGCAGCGCCAGGCGGCCGGGCAACCGGCGCCGACGATCCGTCCCACCGGCCGGCCCGCGTCCTCCGCGAGCCCGACGCCGTCACCGTCGCCCACGCCCGCCGCCGCGACACTCGGCGTGGAGGCCGTGGACGCCGAGAAGGCGGGCGCCCTGATCGTCGGCGTCCACATCCCCGGCCCCGGCTACACGGCCGGCCTGATCCGCGGCGACGTCCTGCTCACGTTCGGAGACACCCGGGTCGATTCGGCGGCCGACCTCGCGCGCGCGGTCGCGCGTGCCCACCCCGGGGACGAGGTCACGATCACGGTGCGGCACCACAGTGGCGGCTTCCGGCAGTTCACCGTGGTCCCCGGGTACGTCGTCTGACACGGCGTCGCGCGTCGCCCCGGAGGTGGCCCACGACGTGACGCCGATCCCCGGCCGGACAGCACCGGACGCGACGCCCGGACCGGGGAAGTCCCGCCGATCGGCTCGCGTGGCCCTCCGGGTCCGGGCAGGATGCTGACCGTAGCCCCGTTCCGTCCGTCCTCGGAGGCCTGAATGACCGGTAGCACGCCCGCGCCCTTCGCCGCCGCCGACTACAGGGCCCGCATGGACCGCGCCGCGCGGGCCGCCGCCGACGCCGGTCTCGCGGGCCTCCTGGTCGCCCCGGGACCGGACCTGGTGTGGCTCACCGGCTACGCGCCCACTGCGGTCACCGAACGGCTCACCGTGCTCGTCCTGGCCCCCGGCCGCTCCCCGGTCCTCGTCGTGCCCACCCTGGAGGCCCCCGACGCGGCCAAGGCGCCCGGCGCCGACGCCCTCACCCTGCGCGACTGGACCGACGGCAAGGACCCCTACGCCGCCACCGCCGCCCTCCTCGACGCGACGGGCCGCTTCGGCATCAGCGACAACGCCTGGTCCATGCACCTGCTCGGACTCCAGAAGACGCTGCCCGGCACCTCCTACGCCTCCCTCACCGACGCACTGCCGATGATGCGGGCGGTGAAGGACACGGCGGAGCTGGACCTCATGGCGGCCGCCGGAGCGGCCGCAGACGCAACGTACGAGGAGATCCGGAAGGTTCCCTTCACCGGCCGCCGCGAGTCCGACGTCGGCGCCGACCTCGCCGATCTGCTACGGCAGTTCGGGCACTCCCAGGTCGACTTCACGATCGTCGCCTCGGGCCCCAACGGAGCCAACCCGCACCACGAGGTCGGCGACCGCGTCATCCAGCGGGGCGACATGATCGTCCTCGACTTCGGCGGCCTCAAGGACGGCTACGGCTCCGACACCTCGCGCACGGTCCACGTCGGCGAACCCAGCGACGAGGAACAGCGCGTCCACGACCTCGTCCGCGAGGCCCAGGAGGCCGGTTTCCGCGCGGTGCGCCCCGGAGCCGCCTGCCAGGAGGTCGACCGTGCCGCCCGCGCGGTCATCGACGACGCCGGATACGGCCCCTACTTCATCCACCGCACCGGCCACGGCATCGGCGTCACCACCCACGAGCCGCCGTACATGATCGAGGGCGAGGAACAGCCCCTCGTGCCCGGGATGTGCTTCTCCGTGGAGCCCGGCATCTATCTGCCCGGCCGCTTCGGGGTACGCATCGAGGACATCGTCACCGTCACCCAGGACGGCGGGCGGCGGCTCAACAACACGGACCGCGAGATGGCCCTGGTGGACTGACGACGACCAGGAGCCCCCGACACCCGAACGGCGACGGCGCGACCATGACCCAGGCACCGACACCCACCGCGGACACCGTCCGCCAGCTGGTCCGTTCCCTGCTCAAGGACGGTACGGCCGACGGTGCCGGACCCGAGATCAGGCCCGTCGCCGAGGGCGGCGAGCACGCCACCTGGTGGGTCGGCTCCCGCCATGTCCTGCGCCTCGCCCCGAACCGTGCGGCCACCGTGCGGCAACGCCGTGAACTGCGCCTGCGCGACCTCGTACGGCCGTATCTCCCCGTCGCGGTTCCGACCAGCGTGGCGCACGGCGAGTGGGCGCCGGGGCTCAGCTACACGCTGGACACCAAGGTGCCCGGCCGGTCCGGCGAGGACCAGGACGTCTCCGCCGTCGGCGAGGCCGACCTGGCGGGGCTGCTCACGGGGCTGCGCGAGGTACCCGCCCGGCAGGCCGAGTCGCTCGGGATCCCGCGCGCCGCACCGCGCTCCCTGGAGGAGCTGCGCCGCGCCGCCGAGCAGGCCGCCGAACGCCTCGCCGCCGCCGACGAGTTCGATGGCGCACGCCTCCACCAGCTCACCCAGCCCGGCGCGATCCAACTCGCCGCCCAGCCCGGCACCGCGGTCCTCGTCCACCACGACCTCAAGGGCGAGCACCTCGTGGTGAGCACCGACGGCCGGGTCCGCGGCGTCCTGGACTGGACCGACGCGACCCTCGGCGACCCCGCCGAGGACATCGCCGGTCTCGCCCTGGCGGTCGGTTCGCCCGCCGCCGTACGCGCCGCGACCCTCGCCGGCTACGGCGCCCGCCCCTGCCTGCGCGGCCTCTGGCTCGCCCGCTGCGACACCGTCGTCCGCCTCGCCGACCACCTCAAAGGCCGCGACGCCGGGCCCGTCCCGCTCCTCAGGACCCAGTTACGGCGCACCTGGGAGGCGATCCTGCTGGAACGGGTGACGGAACTGCGGGAGGGAGAGGGGGAGTTGTAGCGCGTAAACGCTCGCGCAAGCGTTTACGCCTGCGCCAGCACCACGCACGACTCCCCGGGCAGCCGCAGCAACCCGTCCGCCCCCGGCGCCTCCACCGGCTCCCACGCGGCCAGGATCTCCGCTGGGCGCGTGCCCAGGGGGATCGCGGCCGGTTCCTTGCCGAGGTTCACGGCGACGCGTACGTCTCCGCGGCGCAGCGCGAGCCAGCGGGCGTCCTCGTCGTAGGCCACCTTCGTGTCGGTGAGGTCGGGGTCCGTGAGGTCGGGCTGTTCGTGCCGGAGGGCGATGAGCCGGCGGTACCAGGCCAGCACGCGCGCGTGGGGCTCGTTCTCCGGCTCCGACCAGTCGAGGCAGGAGCGGTCGCGGGTCGCCGGGTCCTGCGGATCGGGTACGTCCTCCGCGGCCCAGCCGTGCGAGGTGAACTCCCGTCGCCTGCCCTGCCGTACGGCCTCCGCGAGGTCCGGGTCGGTGTGGTCGGTGAAGAACTGCCAGGGCGTGACCGCCGCCCACTCCTCGCCCATGAACAGCATCGGCGTGAAGGGCCCGGTCAGGGTCAGCGCGGCGGCGCAGGCCAGCAGCCCGGGGGAGAGGGACGCCGAAAGGCGGTCCCCCTGGGCTCGGTTGCCGATCTGGTCGTGGGTCTGGCTGTAGCCGAGGAGGCGGTGCGCGGCCACGCGCGTGCGGTCGAGGCGGCGGCCGTGGTGCCGGTCCCGGAAGCTCGAATAGGTGCCGTCGTGGAAGAAGCCACCGGTCAGCGTCTTGGCGATCGCCGAGAGCGGGGCCCGCGCGAAGTCCGCGTAGTAGCCCTGCGATTCACCGGTCACCGCGGTGTGCAGGGCGTGGTGGAAGTCGTCGTTCCACTGCGCGTGCAGTCCGAGTCCGCCCTCCGCGCGGGAAGTCACCACGCGCGGGTCGTTCAGGTCGGACTCGGCGACCAGGAACAGCGGGCGGCCCGTCTCGGCGGCCAACGCGTCGACGGCGGACGACAGTTCCTCCAGGAAGTGGCACGCGCGCGTGTCCCACAGCGCGTGCACCGCGTCCAGTCGCAGCCCGTCGATCCGGTACTCGCGCAGCCACGCCAGCGCGCTGCCCAGCAGGAACGCGCGCACCTCGTCCGAGCCGGGCGCGTCCAGGTTGACCGCGCTGCCCCAGGGGGTCTGGTGCGTGGCCGTGAAGTAGGGGCCGAACGCGGGCAGGTAATTCCCGGACGGGCCAAGGTGGTTGTGCACCACGTCGAGCACGACTCCCAGGCCCAGTCCGTGGGCCCGGTCGACGAACCGCTTGAGTCCCTCGGGGCCGCCGTAGGGCTCGTGCACGGCCCACAGCGAGACGCCCTCGTAGCCCCAGCCGTGCCGGCCCGGGAACGGGCACAGGGGCATCAACTCGATGTGTGTGACGCCCAGTTCGACGAGATGGCCGAGCCGGTCGGCGGCCGCGTCCAGGGTGCCCTCGGGCGTGTACGTGCCGACGTGCAGCTCGTAGAGCACCGCTCCGGGCAGCGGGCGTCCGGACCACGCGGCCTGCCACGCGTACCGCTCGTGGTCGACGACCGCGCTCAGCCCGTCCGGGCCGTCCGGCTGCCGGCGCGAGCGCGGGTCGGGCAGCGGCGGGCCGTCGTCCACCGCGAACCCGTACCGCGTGCCGTCGACCGCCTCCGCCTCGCAGCGCCACCACCCCACGCGGTCGGGATCGCGTTCCAACGCGCGCGTGGCGCCCTCGCAATGGAGCGTCACACGGTCTGCCTCTGGTGCCCACACCTCGAACTGCACGGACGGTTCCCCTTCGTCTGCTCACCGGGATGTAGCCCGTCCATCGTGCTTCAAACGAGATCAATCCGCTTTTGAATCCGTCCCTTTGGCGCAGGTGTCGTCATCTTCACGCGCATGCGTGCCCGTTTCCGCGTCTTCTGGACACCCGGGGTTCACTGCCCGACAATCACGAGCGTGACGTCGTCCTTCGAGTTCCACACGTACCCCGCGCGGATCTCCGACGCGGAGCGCGACAAGGCGCTCAAGCTTCTCCATGACGGCGTCGCCATGGGGCGGCTGTCCCACGACACGTTCATCCGGCGCATGGAGCTGGCACTGGCCGCCCGCAGGTCCGAGGACCTCGTGCCGCTCACCGCCGACCTGCCCACCGAAAGCCGTGTCTCCCGGCTGCTGTTCGGCACCGTGGAGGCCGTCTCCGGCTTCACCGTGCGACTCCGGAGGGCCTGGCAGGCCGAGCGGCTCCCCAAGCTGCTGCTGCCCCACCCGGGCAACGGACATCCCCTGCGCATCGGCCGCGACCCCGCCAACGGGCTGCGCCTGACGCACGAGACGGTGTCCCGGGTGCACGCCGAACTCAGCCGCCAGGGCGGCATGTGGGTGCTGCGCGATCTCGGTTCGACCAACGGCACGACGGTCAACGGCCGACGGGTGATCGGCGCGGCCGTCGTCCGCGAGGGCGACCAGATCGGCTTCGGCCGGATGACGTTCCGGCTCGCCGGCACCTGAGCCCGAACAGAGCCCTACCTCACCTCTGGCCTGGGCATTACCCGACGTGGCAACCGGGGGGACGCGTCAAATCCCTTTCCGTACGGCGGTGTTGACGTACCCCTCGCGCCGTGACTCACTGTGCGTACACCATGCACACCAGGTGAACCGACGGCACCACCATTGTGGAGGTGTGCCCTGCCGCCACTCCTCCGCTACCCGTCCGTGGACGAGTTGGCCGCCCAGGCCGCCGCGCTCGTCGCCCGCCGCCCCCAGGACGCCCGGCTGCGCCGCGTCGGGACCTCCCGCGCCGGTACGCCCCTGTGGCTGCTCTCCGTGGGCCACGGCAGCCGCCAGGCCCTCGTGGTCGCCGGACCGCACGCCAACGAGCCCGTGGGCGGCGCGACGGTGCTGCGGCTGGCCGAACGGGTCCTCGCCGACCCCCGGTTGAGCGAGGGCGCCGACGCCACCTGGAACCTGCTGCTGTGCCTCGACCCCGACGGCTCGCGCCGCAACGAGGGCTGGCTGCCCGGCCCGTACAGTCTCGGCCGGTACTTCCGGAACTTCTTCCGGCCCGGCTTCCTGGAACAGCCCGAGTGGCTGCCCGACGGCGCGGCAGGCGCCCGACTCCCGGAAACGCGCGCCCTGTTGGAGATCCAGGACGAACTCCGGCCGTTCCTCCAGTGCTCCCTGCACGGCGTCGACGTGGGCGGCGGCTTCGTGGAGCTGACCCACGACCTCCCGGGCCTCGCCCGCCGCGTCGCCCACACCGCGACCCGCCTCGGCATCCCGCGCGAACTCGGCCCCTACGACACCCTGTACTGGCCGAGCCTCGGCCCCGCCGTCTACCGCATCCCACCGCCACGCCCGGGCGACCTCGCCGCGGCCATCACCGAGGCCGCCGTCGAGTCCACCTGGTACCACCCGCACCGGCACGGCACGGTGACCGCGGTCGTGGAAGCGCCGATGTGGGGCGTGACCGGCGTCGAGAACGACGGACCGCCCGCCGACGCGGACGCGTTCCTCCGCACCGTGAGCCACACCCTGCGCCACGACAGCCGCATCCTGGAACAACTCCTCGCGCGGATACGGCCGTTCGTGCAGGGCGCGACGGAGGAGGGGATGGGCGTCGGGCTGAGGGACGCCTGGCCGCGGCCAGGCGCCGACCCGGTCGGAGTGCCCGCGCGGGACGCCGCCGACACGCGTCCCCGAACCCTCGTCGTGTCCGACGCGGCGCGGCTGCTCGCCCCGGTCGACGACTATTTACTGGTGATCCCCGGGCTCGCCGACGCGTGGGACCCCGATGTCGACACCGGCGCCGCCCGCCCGCTGCCACCGCTCAACACCGCCCACCTGGCCGCCCTGCGTATCGCGGGGCGACGGCTGGCGCTGCGGACGGCGGGGCTGCTGTACCAGCTCGTGATCGCCTCGGGGCGCGATCCGGCCGGTGTGCTCCCGGAGTTGGACCGGCTGATCGACCAGTGGTGCGCCGACTACCGCGACGGCTGCGGCGCGCGCTGGATCTCGGTCGCGCGCCAGGTCGAGTACCAGTCGCGCGTGGTGCTCAGCGCGTTCGAACTGGCCCGGCGGCACGCGCCCGTGCGCTCCCGTTCGGGTGAGCCGGGGTGGGGTACGGAGACCGCTGTGCCGATGCACCGGGAATGACGAACACCACCTTCAAGCCGTACGTCCCGAAGAAGCGCACCTCCACAACCCGCACCCTGAAGACACGCATCGTGAGAACGGCCGCGCTCCACGGCACTCTGCTGGCCGCCCTCGTCCTCCTCGCCGCCGGACAGGCGCCGGCCCAGGCCGCCGCGCCCCGCCACGGCGTCCAGGGCGACTGGCTCTACCTGACCGTCACGCGGGGCGACAGCCGGTCCAGTGACACACGCGGGACGCTGCTCCTGTGCGACCCGCCCCAGGGTCACGCCCACGCGGTCGAGGCCTGCGCCGAACTGGGCGCTGCGGGCGGCTACATCGACGCCATCCCGGCCGAGGGCGTCATGTGCCCGATGATCTACGCCCCGGTGACCGCCCACGCGCACGGGGAGTGGAAGGGACGTCCGGTCGACTACAGGAGGACGTTCTCCAACGGGTGCGCCATGGCGGCGCACACGGGAGAGGTCTTCGCGCTGGACACCTGAGGCACGGGCCGGGCGGGCGGCGTCAGGCCGAGCGTTGGGCACGCACGCGTGGAGCGTCGCCGAATCCGCCCGCCTGCTCGCGCGCGTACAGCGCCGCCGCCACGACCGTGCGGGACTGATGCTCGACCTGGTGCTCCAGGGGCACCCAGCGGGCCCGGAAGCGTTCCGCGAAGGCGTCGCTCCAGGTCGCCACGAGGTGTTCGAGCAGGGGCACCGCGCGGTCGTCGGTCTCCCGCAGGACCCGCAGCAGCATCGCCGCGGCCCGCAACGGCAGCCGGCGCCCGAACGCGTCCACACTGCCGACGTACGCCATCGTCGTGTCGGCGGGCGGTGTGTGCATCCAGTCCGCGGCCAGGCCGGGCACCAGCTCCAGGGCCCACTTCCCGGCCCGCAGCAGCGGTGTGTCGACGCCCTGGAGGCGCGGCAGCGCGTCGGCGAGGACCCACTCCACCTCCCGCGTGTCCCGCAGCAGGCGGCGCGCCAGCCGCCGTATCGCCGCCGCCGGGGCGGGATGCGGTGCCGGGTCGTCCACCAGGTCGCTCGCCCACATCGGCACCTCCACGACCGCGGTGAGGCCGCCGTAGCGGTGCGCGTGGTACCAGGTGCTGTGCCGGGCGTCGTCCGGCATGCTCGGGTACGCCACGTCCGAGCCGGGCGCCGGCATCACATGCACCCCGGGCCCCGAGGCGGGCCAGCCCGCCGCGTCCGAGGCACCCGTCTCCACCGGGATGTGCAGCTCGGCCGCCGACTTGGCGAACGGCTCGGCCAGCCCCGGTATGTCCTTCGTCAGCTGCACCCAGCTGCCGCCCAGATCGGTCCCGTGCAGGGTGACCTGCAGGTAGGGCCGCAGCTCGTCGATCACCCGGGTCAACGCCCGTGTCTCGGGCGGCAGTCGGTCGGGCGGCAGCACGGAGGGCGACCACTCCGGCTGCTCCGGCCCGGCCGGACGGTAGAAGCCCAGGTGGTAGTCGAGCAGGCTGCGCGGCGCCGGCGTGACATGCAGGCTCGCCCCGTCCGGGTCGGCGCAGAGCAGGAAGTGCCAGGAGGTGTCCGACCTCAACTCCCTTTCCCGTACGACCCGTTCGGCCAGGGCGAGGAGAGTGGAGCCGCCGGTCGGCTCGTTGGCGTGGGCGCCCGCGACCACCAGGACGGCGCGGTGGGCGTGCCCCACGGACAGCAGATGGAGTGGCCTGCCCGCGCGGGAGACACCCACCTGCCTCAGAGCGCACAGGCCCGGCCGGTGCGCGGCCAACGCCCTTGCGGACGAGACCAGTTCGGTCACACTGGGGTATCGCAACTCCGGCAGGAGACTCACCCCCGACTAGTCAGCTCCGGCATCGCAACCGCAGTACTTCACGGGCTCTGTGAACTGTCAAGGAGGCTGTGGGGGAGGCTACCGGGGGCGCCCAGGCGCATTTACCGGCAGCCGGTAGGGGCGTTGGTGTCAGCAGGGGGCCGGGTTCCCCAGGGGGTTTCGCGAGCACTCGTGCTCACTCCCGATGACGTCCCCGTCGTGCACACGCGCGTACCCCCGCACCGAGAACACCGACGTCGCCGTTCGTCACCGCACGCCCGCCGCCCGGCACGCACCCCGGGGTCGTACGCGGGTGCGAGCCGGTGGCCGGGACGGTCCTACGGCGTGCGGCCGGGCCGCGTACGCCGTAGGACCAGGGGATGCCTGCTTCACCCGTACGGCCGTACGGGGGCTGCGTCCCGCGCGGTGCGGTGGTCGGCTGGGGGCATCCGCGTGTGTGCGCACGGCGCGGAGGACCGGCCGCGCGCCCCACGGCGCGGGGCGGAGCGACGACCACGGGAGCGGACGGCGGTGCTGTGTCTCACGGACGTGCTCGTCACGCGGACCGCGGGCATCCCGGCCCGTCCACCGGGCCCACCGAGCCTGCGGACGGCCGTACGGGACCCGTATCCGCTCTACCGCACCCTCCGCACGCACTACCCGCTCGTGTACGACGAGCCCTTCGGCGCCTGGCTCGTCAGCCGCTACGACGACGTCCGCGCCGCGCTCGGCGACCCGAGGCTCGTCGCCCTGCCGGGCGATGGGCCACCCGAAGCGGGGCGGCTCCTCGACCGGGCGCTGGACGGGCCCGGGCTGGCCGCCCTGACCGCCGCCGTCGAACGTGGTGCCCATGTCCTCGCCCGTCGGCTGGCCGCGTGTGAGGAGGCCGACCTGGTGGCCGAGTTCTGCGACTGGCTGCCGACCGCGACGGTCGTGGCCGCGCTCGGGCTGCCGTACGAGGAGACCGCGCGGGTGCACTGCTGGTGTCGCACGGGACTCGGCCCCTCCGGGGGCGGGCTTTCCGAACTGGGCGTCTTCTTGCGCCCGTTGACGGCCCGGCGCCGCGCCCATCCGGGCGGCGACCTGCTGTCCGTCCTGTGCGCCGCGCGGACCGACGAGGCCGTCACGAAGCTGGTGGGCGCGCTGCTCGGCGCGGCCGGCGAGACCACCGCGCGGGCGCTCGCGTCGTTCCTGGCCAACCTCCTCGACCATCCGGGCCAGTTGGAGGTGCTCCGGGCCCGCCCCGGGCTCGCGGCCGGGGCCTGGGCGGAGTCCCTGCGCCGCGATCCGCCGCTGCACATCGTGCTGCGCCGGGCCGTCGAGCCCGTGGGCGTGATCCCCGCCGGGGCCACCGTCGCGTGCCTCCTCGGCGCCGCCGGCCGCGACCCGGAGCGCTTCACCGACCCCGACCGCTACGATGCCTTCCGCCCCGATCCCGCCCCGCTCGCCCACGGCACCGGGCGCCACACCTCCTCCGACGCCCTCCTCGCCCGTCTCACGGCCGAACACGGTCTACGGGCTCTGCTGACCGCCCTGCCGGGCCTCCGCCGCGCAGAGGGCGCCCGGACGGCGCCTGAGGACCTGGTCCGGCGCTCGCCCAAGATCCTCAGGGTCCGCACCCGCTAGTGGCGCTCGCCCACCCGCTCCAACAGCACCGCAGGCAACGTCCCGAAAACGTCCTCCACGCGTGCGTGCCCCGTGAACTCCCGCTCCGGAGCGAGCACATCGGCCCATCGCCCCGGTGGCAGCGCGAGCACCGTGTCGCGCCAGCCGCCCGCCGCAGCGAGCCGCGCCGACAGCCGGGTCACCGCCGTGACCACGGCCTCCGAGCGCGCGAACGCCACGCAGTGCGCCGCCGCCGGGCCCTCCGCGGCCAGCGGGGTGTACGTCGCCGCGTCGCCGAAGACCTCGGGGCGGCGGGCGCGCAGCCGTAGCGCGGCGGCCGTGAGCGCGCCCGGGTGACGGGCCGCGTGCGCCATCGC
>NZ_JBXVPZ010000163.1:0-19425 GCF_057961495.1 Streptomyces sp. P5F9
CCGCACATCCACGACGACGGTCGACGGGCTGGGTGCGGTAGGGGGCGGGGCCCACGCCGACCACGAGTATCTGCTCGTCGCGTCGATGGCCGAGCGGGCGCACCTCGTCGCCGGGCTGGTGGACGCGATCCGGAGCGCCTGACCCGGGTTTGCCGGGTCCGTTCGGGCGG
The DNA here is from genome assembly GCF_057961495.1 of Streptomyces sp. P5F9. Lineage (NCBI taxonomy): Bacteria > Bacillati > Actinomycetota > Actinomycetes > Kitasatosporales > Streptomycetaceae > Streptomyces > Streptomyces sp. P5F9. The sequence continues at coordinate 171 of NZ_JBXVPZ010000163.1, forward strand.
CATCAACAGGCCGTCGAAGAGCCATACTTGACCATGCGGGGGATCGTCCCGTGATGGCCCGATTCGGGAGCGGCATTCAGTGAGCAGTGTCAGCACAGTTGCGGGGAAGGTCGAAGTACGGCTCCGCTGGGATCCGAGTCCCTGGGGGCAGCAGCCGCGCCATCTGGACATCGTCGCGGCGACCTACTCGGCCGAGGCCCCGCACGGACGTCCGGTGTATGTCGTCAACTCCGAGAGCCGCTCGCCGGACGGCACGATCAACATGAGCCGGCACAGCGAGAGCGGCCAGGGGTACGGCTACATGGAGGTGATGGTCCTCGAACTCGACCGGCTCGCCGCGTCCTTCGCGCGGGTGGTCGTGGGCGTGGCGATCCACCAGAACGGCGGGACCAGGACCTTCGGCGATCTGTCGCACGCGAGGGCGCTGGTCGTGGAGGGGTACAAGGAGCTGCTGTCGGACGACTTCGCGGGGGTGGCCGGGTCCACCGCGGCGACGGTCGCGGAGTTCACCAAGGACGCCTCCGGCGCCTGGGAGTTCCACGCGATGGTGCGCGGGTTCGACAGCGAACCGGCGGGGTTCACCGCGGAGATGGGCAGCGTGTCTCGGCCCTGACCGGCTGGTCCGCCCCGAACTGCGGAAGCAGCGCGGTGACGGTCGGCCGCTTGTGGCGCACCTCGTGGACCACGCCCAGGACGACGGCGGTGGCCACCGCGACCAGGTGTTCACGCCCGGCCAGGTTGGGTTTCACGATCGACTCCCACACCATCGACCCGCCGGTGAGGAAGAACACGACGGGCGCGCGCCGGACGACGGCGAGATACGTGAACAGTCCTACGACCGCCGCGGACGGCCCGGTGTCGAGGACGTGCCCGATCTCGGGCCGCAGCCCGATGCCGCCGCAGCCTGGCCCGATCAGGAGCATCACGCGCACCGTGAGGGTGCCGGCCAGCGTGGTCGCGTAGGCGACGACCAGTGTGCGGGCCCGGCCGAGGGCCAGCTCGGCCAGCGCGAAGGCGAGGAACAGCTGGGTGATGCCGGCCCAGACGGGCAGGTCGAGGGCGGGGACGTACAGCGATATGGGGGTGCGCAGCAGGGCGATCCACAGGGGCAGGTCGCCCTGGACGCCGCCGAGGTGCCGGACGACCGTGGCACCGGTCGGGTGCTGTGCGAGGGCGTGGAAGAAGATGACGCCGAAAGCGGCGACGAACGCCAGGGACACCCCCATCAGTCCGCGCCGCAGCAGCTGTCGTACCGGATCGACGACGATGCCCTGCCATTCACCCCGCAGTGTGCGCCAGATGAACAACGGTCCCCAACTCCCCCACCATCGGCCAGACATACGGATCGGAATGTAGCCCCCTGTGTGCTTTCTGTGCGCCCCGGATCGGCCGGAGCTGTTGTCGCAGTTCGCGGACGGTACGGGTGGGGCTGATATTGAAGAGTGGGAAGCTTTCCCGACGGTTGTTCGACGACTGAAGGAAGCGGAGGGCCGGTGCGCACCTCAAGAGATCCGGCCGGCTCCACCGTGGTAGACGCCGGGCAGCGCTCCACGCCTCCGCTCAGCTGGGCCGTGGTCGTGTTCTGGCTCGTCGTCGTCACGCTGGTGGTGGCGGTGACCGGTATCGCGCTGGGCCGGGACACCCGGCCGGCTCCCTTTCTGGTGGTGCTGCCCGCGCTGATCGCCGGGCGCGGAACCGTGCGGCAGACCACCGTCGCCTCCGTGTGGGTGACGTTCGTCATCGTCGGCTCCCTCGTCGACACCCCGCTGGGCACGGCGGGCGCGGACGCGGCCGTGGTCGCCTTCACCCTGGTGTTCAACGGCCTCAGCGTGGCGCGGGCGGCGCAGCGCATCCGCTGGGAGGGCGAGATCGCCCGGCTGCGGTCGGCGGCGGCCGCGCTGCAACGCCAGATCCTGCGCCCGTTCCCCCTGATGACCGACCAGCTCCTGGTCCACGGCCTCTACCGGCCGGTGGAGGAGGACAGCCGGGTGGGCGGCGACGTCTACGAGGTCGTCTCCTCGCCGTACGGCAGCCGCGTCTTCATCGCCGACGTCCAGGGCAAGGGCCTGCAGGCGATCAGCGCCGCGTTCGCCGTGCTGAGCGCCTTCCGCGAAGCGGCCGTGGCCGAGCCCACGCTCACCGCCGTGGTCGACGCCCTGGAGGAGGCGGTGCTACGGCACAACTCCTTCGCGGCGCAGACCGGTGAGCGGGAGCGGTTCGTGACGGCGCTGGTCCTGGGCATCGACGGCGAGCAGGAGGTGCAGGCGATCAACTGCGGTCATGTGGCGCCGCTGCTGCTGCACAAGGAGCGGGCCGAGCCGGTGCTCCGGCAGGAGCCCTGCGTGCCGCTGGGCCTCGACGCGCTGGCCCCTGAGCCGCGTACCGTCGAATGGTTCGCCTTCCCGTCGGACGGCACCCTTCTGCTCTGCACCGACGGCGTCACCGAGGCACGCGATCCGTCCGGCGCGTTCTATCCCCTGGAGGAACGGGCGGCGACCTGGGGCGAGGTCCTCCCGAAGGACGTACCGGCCACCGTCTACGGCGATCTACGGCGCCACACGGCGGGCACGCCCCGGGACGACACCGCGCTGCTGGTGCTGCGCAGGCGGGGCGACGCGGGCCTCTTCTGACGGCTCCCCGCCTCGTCCGGCGGAGTGGGCCGGTCAGGGGCGGCCGCCCTGGCGGGGGTCGCCGGCGGTGAGGTGTTCGAGGACCTCGGCCAGTTCCTGGCAGGCCTTCTCCACCGAGAGTCTGGTGTTGCGCTGCTCGGTGATGACCGAGGACAGCAGCAGGGCGGTGAGGGCCATCGTGCCGTTGAAGGCCTGCAGCTTCATCATGACCTCGACGTGGGTCAGCTCGGCGAACGGGCCCGTCTCCCGGGTCGCCGCGACGGTGGCCATGACGGAGGCGAAGAGGGCGCACAGCATGCTGCCCGCGAACCGGAACCGCAGGGCCGCCCAGATCAGCAGCGGATAGACCAGGAACAGCAGGCTTATGCGGTTATGGGTGACGAGGGGGACGATCACGCCGATGGTGGCCGCGAGCAGCAGGGCCTCCTTCCAGCGGCGCAGGTCCAGGGGCAGGCGCACGGTCGCCAGCATGAGCAGGAGCGGGGTCACGATGAGCACACCCATCGCGTCGCCCACCCACCAGCCCAGCCAGACCGGCCAGAAGGAGTGCGCGGCCAGCTTGTCGGTGACGACGAGCAGCCCGACCCCGCAGGTGGCGCTGATCAGCATCGCGGACAGGGCGCCCAGGAACACCAGGGCGAGGCCGTCCCGCAGCCGGCCGAGGTCGGTGCGGAAGCCCACCCGGCGCAGCATGAGGTAGGCGCAGGCGGGCGCCACGGTGTTGCCCGCCAGGACGACGAGCGCGGTCGGATGGAGCGAGGTGAGGGACATGATCACGAGGAGCACGCCGAGGGCGATGCCGGGCAGCACCCGCAGCCCGAAGATCAGCAGGCAGGCCACCGCGACGCCGGTGGGCGGCCAGACGGGGGTGAACACGGCGCCCTCGACGACGAGCTCCCGCAGCAGGCCGAGCCGTCCCGCCGCGAAGTAGCCGCCGGCGACGGCCAGCGTCAGGAGGGCGTACCCGGCCGGTCGCCGCAGATCCTCGAAACCCACCACAGCTGCCATCAGACACTGAGCGGGCCGTGTCGGCGAGGCGAGCGGAACGGCGCCGGGCCGCACGGGAGGGAATCGTCACGTGACCGGCGCGCCTGAGCGCGGCACGGCGCAGGCGGCCGTAAGACCATCAAGGCGTCCCGGCGGAACGGCGGCCGGGACGTGCCCCGCAGGACCAGGCCTAGGCACCTGTGTCGGGCGCGTCGTGGCCCACGACCAGGACCGCGGCGTCGTCCTCGTGCCCCACGCGCTCGGCTCCCTTGATCACGGCGGCCGCGAGCGAGCCCGCCTCCATGCCCGCCACGGCGGCGACTCCGGCGAGGCGCATCACCTGGTCGAGGCCTTCGTCGACGCTCATCGAGGGGCCCTCCACTACGCCGTCGGTCACCAGGACGAAGACTCCGCCGGTGGTGAGCCGGTGCTCGGTCACGGGGTACCGCTGTCCGGCGACGATGCCGAGGGGCGGGCCGCCCTCGTCGTCGGTGATGCCGGAGCGGCCGTCGGCGGTGGCCCAGACGGAGGGTATGTGTCCGGCCCGCGCGCTCTCCAGCACCCCGGTGATCGGGTCCAGGCGCATGAAGGTGCAGGTCGCGAAGAGGTCGGTGCCGAGGGAGAGGAGCAGGTCGTTCGTCAGGGAGAGGAGTTCGCCGGGCTCGCTGGTGACGGAGGCGAGGGCGCGCAGACCGACCCTCACCTGACCCATGAACGCGGCCGCCTCGATGTTGTGGCCCTGGACGTCGCCGATGGACAGGCCGATGCGCCCGTCGGGCATCGTGAAGGCGTCGTACCAGTCGCCGCCCACGTTGAGGCCGTGGTTGGCGGGCGAGTACTCGACCGCGAGGTGGAACCGGGGGGTGACGGGCATGTCGCCGGGCAGCATGCCGCGCTGGAGGGCGACGGCCAGTTCGAGCAGGGAGCGCTGGAGTTCCGCCCGCTCGCGTGCCTGGGCGGTCAGCGTTCCGAGTCTGGCCAGCAGTTCGTCGCCGTCGTCCATGGGGTGCTTGCGGGACATTGACCACTCCAAGGGGGTTGATACCGCTATAAGCATAAAGAACGGATTTTCTTCCCTCGGAAACGCGCACAAACAGGACGTGCGGGGGTACGACAACGGCCCGGCCACCGCCGAAGCGGGGCCGGGCCGACCGGTCGTACGGGCCGCGTCAGCCCTGGCGGGCCTTGAAGCGCGGGTCCTTCTTGTTGATCACGAACGTCACGCCGCGACGGCGTACCACCTGCGCGCCGGGCTTGGCCTTCAGCGAGCGCAACGAGTTGCGGACCTTCATGACTGCCTCCCGTAGCGGCGCTCGAACCGCTCCACACGGCCCGCGGTGTCCACGACGCGCGTGTTGCCGGTGTAGAACGGGTGGCTGGCCGACGAGATCTCGACGTCGATCAGCGGGTAGGTGTTCCCGTCCGCCCACTCGATCGTGCGCGCCGACTGCGCGGTCGAAGTGGTCAGGAACGCGGTGTCCGCCGCGCGGTCGCGGAAGACGACCGGACGGGACACGGGGTGGATGCCAGACCTCATGGTGCTTCCTTCCTCAGACCGCCCCCGGAGGGACGGCCGCTCTGCGGGGTTCAACGCTGTTCGCGGAATTCGACGTGCTCGCCGGCGACCGGGTCGTACTTGCGCAGGACCAGCCGGTCGGGGTCGTTGCGACGGCTCTTCCGCGTCACGTAGGTGACGCCGGTCCCGGCCGTCGACTTCAGGGTGACGACGGGACGGTTCGTGGTGCGTGCCATGAGGACCTCCTTCCGCCCACATCCCGGGATCTTGTCCCGAGCATGTCAGCTACATGCGTCTCAACACCGGCACCAGTCGGTCCATTCCCACACGGGCGGGACGGCCTACGCCGCCACCACCGCCGCCCGCTCACGAGCCGCCCGTACCGCCTGCGAGAGGCCCTCGATGTCGTACGCGCCATGGTGCCTGCGGCCGTTCACGAAGAAGGTCGGGGTGCCCGCGACCCCGCTGAGGTCGGCCGACTCGACGTCCTCGGCGACATGGCCCGACCCCTCGTGGGCCCGCATGTCGCGTTCGAAGCGGGCGGTGTCCAGGCCGATCTGTTCGGCGTAGGCCCGCAGGTCCTTGAAGCGCAGGGCGCCCTGGTGGCTGAGGAGCAGGTCGTGCATCTCCCAGTAGCCGCCCTGCAGCGCGGCGGCCTCCGCGGCCTCCGCGGCAAGCTGGGCGTGCTCGTGGACGTCGGTGAGCGGGAGGTGCCGCCACACGTACCGCACCTCGTCCCCGAAGGAGCCGAGCAGTTCGCGGACGACCGGCTCGGCCTGGCCGCAGTACGGACATTCGTAGTCGCCGTACTCCACGACGGTCACCGGGGCGTGGCGCGGCCCGCGCAGGTGGTCGCGGTCGGGGTCGACGGGGACCGACAGGTCGACGATGGTCTCCGCCCGCCCGAACAGCACCCGGGGCCGGATCTGCGGCGGCAGCAGTCCGATCACTCCCGTGACCAGCCGGCCGACCAGGAAGGAGCAGATGACGGCGCTGAGGATGCCCGTCTTCGCGTCCTCCAGGGTGGTGCCGTCGAAGGCGAGGGTCGCGATCAGCAGGGAGACCGTGAAGCCGACGCCGGCCAGCGTGCCGCCCGCGGTCACCGCGCCCCAGCCGACCGGCGGCCGGATACGGCCCCGGGACAGGGCGCTGGTCAGCGCGGTCGAGGAGACGATGCCGAGCGGCTTGCCGACGACGTACCCGATGAGGATGCCCAGCGCGACGGGTGAGGTGAAGGCCCTCGCGAGCTGCTCGCCGCTGATCTGCAGACCGGCGTTGGCCAGTGCGAACAGCGGGACCACGGCGTAGCTCGCCCATGGGTGGTAGATGCGCTGGAGCCGGTCGTTCGGGGAGATCGACGCCGCGATCCCGGCGCGTACGTCGCGTTCCAGCTCGGGCGTGGGCTGCTCGCGGAACAGCCGGAACAGGCCGGTGGCGCGCTCCAGGTCGTCGCGCCCCGCCGGGTAGGCGTACGTGATCAGCCCCATGGCGAGTCCGATCACGACGGGGTCCACGCCCGACTTGAGCAGGGCGACCCAGGCGACCAGCCCGAGCAGCGCGTACAGCGGACCCCGGCGCACCCGGAACCGCCGGAGCAGCACGACGACGGCGAACATGCCCACGGCGACCAGGAGTGCCGGTACGGCGATGTGGTCGCTGTAGAAGACGGCGATCACCACGAGCGCCAGGAAGTCGTCGACGACGGTGATCGTGAGGAGGAAGACACGCAGCCCGGGCGGCATGTGCCGGCCGACGACGGCGAGCATGCCCAGAGCGAACGCCGTGTCGCTGGACATCACCGCGCCCCAGCCGTTCGCCGTCCCGTGCCCGCTGTTGATCGCCAGGTAGATGGCGATCGGCACGAGCATGCCGCTGGCGCCCGCGACCATCGGCAGCGCCAGCCGCCTGCGTTCGCGCAGCTCGCCCATGTCGAACTCGCGGCGCGCCTCCAGGCCGACGACGAGGAAGAACAGCGTCATCAGCCCGCTGTTGACCCACTCGCGCAGGTCGAGGGAGACCCCGTGCGAGCCGAGCCGGACGGAGAGGTGGGTCTCCCAGAACGTCTCGTACGCCGACGGCGTGACGTTGGCCCAGACGAGCGCGACGAGCGCCGCCACCACCAGCACGGCCGCGCTGCCGGTCTCGGTCCGCAGAAAGTCACGCAGCGGGGTGCGCGCTTCGTCGCCGCACGTGGTCTGCCCCGTGTAGTCGGTCGTTTCGAAGGACATACGGGGTTCACTTCCGTCGTGCGTCATGGCTCACGTGACGCCCCAACACCGCCTGCCACACCATTCATTCCTACGGCAGCCGGTGCCAGGGCCTCCGGGTCAGCCGCCCAGCGCCGCCCCGACCACGGCCTTCGCCTCCTCCTGCACCTGGCCGAGGTGGTCGGGGCCGAGGAAGGACTCGGCGTAGATCTTGTAGACATCCTCGGTGCCGGAGGGCCGCGCCGCGAACCAGGCGTTGGCGGTCGTCACCTTGATGCCGCCGAGAGCCGCGCCGTTGCCGGGTGCCTCGGTGAGGACGCCGGTGACGGGCTCGCCGGCCAGGGTGTCGGCGGTGACCTGCGCCGGCGAGAGCTTGGCGAGCAGCGCCTTCTCCTCGCGGGAGGCCGGGGCGTCGATCCGGGCGTAGGCGGGCGAGCCGAACCGGTCCGTGAGCGCCGTGTAGTGCTGGGACGGCGTCTTCCCGGTGACCGCCGTGATCTCGCTGGCCAGCAGCGCGAGGATAATGCCGTCCTTGTCGGTGGTCCACACCGAGCCGTCCCGGCGCAGGAAGGACGCGCCGGCCGACTCCTCGCCGCCGAAGCCGAGCGAGCCGTCGACCAGCCCGTCGACGAACCACTTGAAGCCGACGGGCACCTCGACGAGCCGGCGCCCGAGGTCGGCGGCGACCCGGTCGATCATCGACGAGGACACCAGCGTCTTGCCCACGCCCGCGTCGGCGGGCCACTCCTCGCGGTGGGCGTAGAGGTAGGCGATGGCGGCGGCCAGGTAGTGGTTGGGGTTCATCAGGCCCGCGTCCGGGGTGACGATGCCGTGCCGGTCGGAGTCGGCGTCGTTGCCGGTGGCGATGTCGAACCGGTCGCGCTGGGCGATCAGCGAGGCCATCGCGTACGGCGACGAGCAGTCCATGCGGATCTTGCCGTCCCAGTCCAGCGTCATGAACCGCCAGGTCGGGTCCGTGAGCGGATTGACGACGGTCAGGTCGAGCCGGTGCTCCTCGGCGATCCGGCCCCAGTAGGCGACGGACGCGCCGCCCAGCGGGTCGGCGCCGATCCGCACCCCGGCCGTACGGATCGCGTCCAGGTCGAGGACGCTCGGCAGGTCGGCGACGTACGTGCCGAGGAAGTCGTAGCGGCCCGTGCCCGGGGCGGCGAGCGCGCGGGTGTAGGGGAAGCGGCGGACGTCCTTGAGGCCGCCCGCGATGATGTCGTTGGCGCGGTCCTGGATCCAGGAAGTGGCCTCGGAGCCGGCCGGGCCGCCGTTCGGCGGGTTGTACTTGAAGCCGCCGTCGGCGGGCGGGTTGTGGGACGGGGTGACCACGACGCCGTCCGCGAGGCCCGAGGTGCGGCCGCGGTTGTGGGCGAGGATCGCGTGGGACACCGCCGGGGTGGGTGTGTAGCCGTCGGCGCTGTCGATGAGGACCGTGACCTCGTTGGCGGCGAACACCTCCAGGGCGGTGACCTTGGCGGGCTCGGACAGCGCGTGGGTGTCGGCCCCGATGAAGAGGGGTCCGTCGGTGCCCTGGTCCGCGCGGTACTCGCAGATGGCCTGGCTGGTGGCCGCGATGTGGTCCTCGTTGAACGCGGTGGCCAGGGACGAGCCCCGGTGCCCGGAGGTGCCGAACGCGACGCGCTGCCCCGGCTCGGCGGGGTCCGGGTGCAGCGCGTAGTACGCGGTGACCAGACGGGCTACGTCTACGAGATCCTCTGCGCGGGCCTGTTCGCCCGCTCGCTCGTGTGGCATGGTGGCCCGCTCCTCCGTATCGACCGACTTCGCGTACGGCCCCATCTTTCCTCGTCAGGGGCGCGTTTAGCGAGTACACCCCCTCCGCCTGTGGAAAACCCCGGCCGCCGCTGTCCGTCAGTACCGGTGGCGCCGGTCCAGCTGCTTCAGCACCGCGACGGCCATGGCCGCCTCGCCCTTCGCGTTGGGGTGCGCCGGGGCCGCCGGGGACGCGGGTTGCAGCGGCTCTATCCAGCGGTCGGCGGGCGCTTTGCACATGTCGTGGCCGACGGTCGGGCCGTAAGTGTCCACGTACTCCGCGCCGTTGAGCGCGGCCACCACACGGAGCATCAGGTTGAGGCGTTTGCCGGTGTCCCGCAGATAGGGGAAGTCCTTGGCGGCGAACGGCACGGAGGGGTAGCAGCCGCTGCCGTCGTCGGGCAGGAGGTCCGGGTAGCCGACGACGAGCACGCGCGCGTGCGGTGCCTGCTTGTGCACCGCACGCAGGACCTTGGTGACCTTCGGCGCGGTGTTGAGGACGGCCAGCGCCAACTGGTCGGCGCCGGAGGAGTTGTAGTAGCGCTGGCACGGGTTGCCGGTCAGGTCCGTGGCGCTGAGTTTGGCGCAGGTGCCGATGATGGTGCTGAACCCGATGTCGTTGCCGCCGATCTGCACGGTCACCAGGTCCGTGTTCCGCTCTACGGCGTCCAGTTGGGGCGGGTTGGTGCCCTGCGTCTTCCACATCTCGGCGGTCGTCGCACCGCTGCAGCTCACGTCCTTGAGGACGGTCCCTTTCTGGTCCGCCGTGACCACGGAGGGGTAATTGTGGTCGGAGCGGGCGCAGTTGGCGTCCACCTGGGTCGGTATGTACGGGCCCGAGGTGTAGGAGTCGCCGAGCGCCACGTACTGAGTGGAACGGCCGTGCCCGTGGCCCGAGTTGTGCGCGGCCGCCGGTGCCGCGGACGCGACGACGAGGGCGCAGCCGCTGACCGCCGCGGCGACCGCCACGGCCCTGCCCCGGTGGTGCGCCGTCGCGGCCGGATGCGTCTCACGCTTCATGAGGTTCCTCCCCCAGGTACGAGACGGTGCGACGGGACACACCCGATGCGGTCGTCTCTCGTTCAACTGGCCTTGTATACCGGGCGGTAGGTACCTGGGGCCAGAGGTCTGGAGGGACGAGTTGGCTGCCCGAGGAGTCACGGCACCCGCCGAAACAGTTCGGCCGGTTTGGTGGCCGGTTCCCGTCCCCGCGCACGTGGACCACATCCGGCGGGTATCCCTTCCGCAGGCGTCAACGCGCTTGGGGGTGGGGGGAGTTGGCTCTGTTGCCGCAGAGGCTGCGGAGGCACGAGAAGCGCGGGTCGTGGCGCTCCCGAAGGCGCGAGGCGATCCGCGCCCTGCGCGCCCAGGGACGCTACGGCCCCGGACTGCGGGAGGTGCTGCCCGCCCTCGTCGTGGTCGCCGTCGTCGTGTCCGGGATCGTGGCCGGGCTCGCCGTGGCGTACCGCGTCCTCGGCACCGGCGCCCTCGCCGGCGGGCTGGCGCTGCTCGCCGCGATCACGGCGGCCGTGGTCCGGCACAACCGGCCGCCGGCCCGTCGCCGGCTGGGCTACTACACGCCCGAGGAGATCGCCGACCTGGATGTGGAGGGGCTCGCCCTGGCCGTGTCCCGGATGCTGCGCCGGGACGGCTGGCGGGCGCTGGCCAGGCCCGACGCGCAGGGCCAGCCGCATGTCCGGGCGCGCGACCGGCTCGGCCGCCGTCTGGAGGTGGCCTTCCGGCCGGTCGCCGAGCCGCTGCCCGGCGAGGAGACCCCGGCGCGATCCGCACGCTCGGTCGGCTCCGGACCGCATCTCCGTCTCGTCGTCCACCGGGGCACCTTCAGCCGACGTGACGTGCGGTGGGCGCGCCGGCAGGGCGGCGTCCAGCTCATCGACGGTTCACGCCTGCGGCGCTGGGCCCACGGCACTCCCCTGCACCGGCTGCCCGAGGTCCCCTGACCCGTCGTCCCCTGACACGCGGAACGAGCCGCGGGCGCGGGGCCCACGGCTCGTTCACGGACGCGAATGCCGGCGGATTCCGTACGGCTTCGTCAGTCGGAGTCCTCGCAGTGGTTGCCCAGCGCGGGGTTGAGGAGACCGATGACGTCGATCGAGTTGCCGCAGACGTTGAGATCCAGGTCGATCGGCACCTGAACGACGTTTCCGGAGAGCACGCCCGGGCTGTCGCTGGCGGTGCCGACCGGGTCGGGGTCCGCGCTCGCCGTACCGGCGCACAGCAGCAACGCCGCACCCGCCAGACCCACCGCGGCCGTCAGACGCTTCCTCATGAAGAACTCCTGTCACTCGGAGGGGTATGTCCCTCCACGCTGAGGGTGCTTCGGGGGGTCACGACACTCTTCGGCGGCCGAACGGGTGGCGGCAATCCACTGAGAGTGACCGTTCAGGCCGTCAGACCTGCGGCGACCGTCGCTCCGAGTTCCCAGCAGGCCTCGACACCGGCCTTGTCCGGCTCACCGGTCAGCGTCACCGGGTCCGAGACCCGCCGCCAGCCCAGCCCGTTCGTGATCGACTCGATGCCGCGCACGGCTCCCGTCACGTCGTTCCCGCCGTGCACGTAGTAGCCGAAGGGCCGGCCCCGGGTCTGGTCCAGGCACGGGTAGTAGATCTGGTCGAAGAAATGCTTGAGCGCGCCGGACATGTACCCGAGGTTCGCCGGCGTCCCCAGGAGATATCCGTCGGCTTCCAACACGTCCGACACGGTAGCGGCCAGGGCGGCCCGCCGTACGATCCGCACGCCCTCGATCTCCGGTGTCGTAGCACCGGCGACGACGGCCTCGAACATCGCCTGGCAGTTGGGCGAGGGGGTGTGATGGACCATCAGCAAGGTGGGCACGGAGTGAACCTACTCGTCGGCCGGCTCCACCCTGGTAACGGTGCCCTGGGTGTTGGCCTCCAGGAAGCCGCCGGAGCCGTAGTCGTCGCTCAGATAGATCGCCATGCCGGCCTGGGTGTCGCCGCCGTTGGTGCTCGGCGGCCGGAGCAACAGGTAACGGCTCGTCGGGTCCTTGACCTTCAGGTCTTTGTTCGCGCGCTTCAACAACGCGGGAACCGCGTCCCAGTTGAAGTCGTCCAGCTTCACCGGTTGGTCACCGTCTATCACCGTGCCCTTGTTGTCGAACGCCTCGTCGAAACCGGTACCGGAGCGGTAGGTGTAGCTGACGTACTTGGTCTTGCTGCCTTTCACCATCACATCCGCGATGACGTATCCCGGGTAGACGGAGAAGTCGGAGAAGCGGTCACTGCCCGTCTTCTCCTCGAAGGCCTTGATCGCGGTGCGAATGCCGGCCGGCGTGAGCATGTCCTGGGTCTTCACGGCGGCGCTGCTCCGAGTCGCCGAGACGGTGGGCGTGGTCTGCTGCTGCGTCTGACCGCTGGCGCCCGAGGACGCCGTCGAGTCGTTCTTGTCGTTCCCACCCGGCAGCACCTTCCAGGCGAGCGTGCCGATGAGCAGTACGCCTACGACGCTGGAGGCGACCGCCACGCCTCGGGACCGCTTCGCCGCCGGCATGCCGCCGGTCGGCGGCAGTGACGGAGGCACCGGAGGTGCGAGCCGGTACGAGGTGGTTTCCGGGCGACGGTCCTCGGGCTGCTGTGCCGCGGCCGCGGCCAGCATCCGGCCGACCGTCCCGGCGTCCGGTCGCGCCTCGGGATCGCGGACCAGGACGCAGGACAGCACCGGCGTCAGCGATCCGGCCCGCACCGGTGGCGGCACGTCCTCCTGGAGTACGGCTGCCAGCGTGGCCAGGGTCGTACCGCGCTGGAGCGGGTGGTGGCCCTCGACGGCGACGTAGAGCATCATCGCGAGCGACCACAGGTCGGCGGCGGGGCCGCCGCTCCGGCCGGAGACCCGTTCCGGGGCCATGTAGTCGGGGGTGCCGATGATCGAGCCGGTGGCGGTGAGGGCGGTGGCGTCGCGGATCGCGGCGATGCCGAAATCGGTGAGGACAGGGCGTCCGTCGGTGCGCAGCAGGACGTTGGCGGGTTTCACGTCGCGGTGCTGGACGCCCGCCGCGTGCGCCGCGTTCAGGGCGTCGAGCACGCCGATGCCGAGGTGGGCGGCCTCGGCGGGGGCCATGGGTCCGCGGGCCAACCGGTCGGCGAGCGAGCCGCCTTGGACGAGTTCCATGACGAGCCACGGGTAGGTGCCCACGCCCTCGTCGACGATGTGATGGATCGTCACCACGTTCGGGTGCTCGACCCGGGCCAGGGCGCGTGCCTCGCGCAGGACCCGCTGGCGCAGCATCTCCGCCGCGGCGGGGTCGTACTCGGCGAGGTCGATGTCCGGCGGCCGGACCTCCTTGACCGCGACATAGCGGTGCAGCAGCAGGTCCTGGGCGCGCCAGACCGTGCCCATGCCACCGCCGCCGAGCCGGGACTCCAGCTCGAAACGGCCGTCCACGACCCGTCTGTCGGGCTCCCCCTCGTTCATGCGGAGGAGCTTATGTGACGAACGTGCAGGCCTGTGCCGCGAGTTCAGAAGGTGAGAAACGTCCGGGCCGACCCGTGAGGGCCGACCCGGACGTCAGGTGGTGCGGACTGCTCAGATCAGGTCGAAGCGGTCCAGGTTGGAGACCTTGACCCACGCGTCGACGAAGTCCTTCACGAACTTCTCCTTCGCGTCGTCGCTCGCGTAGACCTCGGCGAGCGCGCGCAGCTCGGAGTTCGAGCCGAAGACCAGGTCGGCACGGGTGCCGGTCCACTTGACCGCGCCGGAGGCGTCGCGGCCCTCGAAGGTCTGCTGGTCCGAGGAGGTCGACGACCACGTGGTGCCCAGGTCGAGCAGGTTCACGAAGAAGTCGTTGGTCAGCGTGCCGACCTTGTCGGTGAGGACACCGTGCGTGGACTGGCCCTGGTTGGCGCCCAGGACGCGCAGGCCGCCGACGAGGACGGTCAGCTCGGGGGCGGTCAGCGTGAGCAGGTTCGCGCGGTCGAGCAGCAGGTACTCGGCGGGAAGGCGGTTGCCCTTGCCGAGGTAGTTGCGGAAGCCGTCGACGGTCGGCTCCAGCGCGGCGAACGACTCGACGTCCGTGTGCTCCTCGGTCGCGTCGACACGGCCCGGCGTGAAGGGGACCTCCACGTCGACGCCGCCGTCCTTGGCGGCCTTCTCGACCGCGGCGGCACCGCCGAGGATGATCAGGTCGGCCAGGGAGACCTTCTTGGCGCCGGAGTTGAACTCCGTCTGGATGCCCTCCAGGACACGCAGCACCTGAGCGAGCTGGTCGGGGTCGTTGGCCTCCCAGCCGCGCTGCGGCTCCAGGCGGATACGCGCGCCGTTGGCACCGCCGCGCTTGTCGCTGCCCCGGAAGGTGGAGGCGGACGCCCACGCGGTGGACACCAGCTGCGAGACGGTCAGCTCCGAGGCGAGGATCTTCGCCTTGAGGGCCGTGACGTCGGCGGCGTCGATGGCCTCGCCCTCGGCCTGCGGCAGCGGGTCCTGCCACAGCAGGGTCTCGGAGGGGACCTCCGGGCCGAGGTACAGGGACTTCGGGCCCAGGTCACGGTGGGTCAGCTTGAACCAGGCGCGGGAGAAGGCGTCCGCGAACTGCGCCGGGTTCTCGTGGAAGCGCTTCGAGATCTCGCCGTAGATCGGGTCGAAGCGCAGCGAGAGGTCGGTGGTGAGCATCGTCGGGAGCTTCTTCTTCGACGCGTCGTGCGCGTCGGGGATGATCGCCTCGGCGTCCTTGGCCACCCACTGGTTGGCGCCGGCGGGGCTCTGGGTCAGCTCCCACTCGTAGCCGAAGAGGATGTCGAAGAAGTCGTTGCTCCACTGGGTGGGCTTGGTGGTCCAGGTGACCTCAAGGCCGGAGGTGATGGCGTCGCCGCCCTTGCCGGTGCCGTAGGTGGACTTCCAGCCCAGGCCCTGCTGCTCCAGGGGGGAGGCCTCGGGGTCGTCGCCGACCGACTCGGCCGGGCCGGCGCCGTGGGTCTTGCCGAAGGTGTGGCCACCGGCGATGAGGGCGACGGTCTCCTCGTCGTTCATCGCCATCCGGCGGAAGGTCTCACGGATGTCGCGGGCCGCGGCCAGCGGGTCCGGGTTGCCGTTCGGGCCCTCGGGGTTGACGTAGATGAGGCCCATCTGGACGGCGCCGAGCGGGTTCTCCAGCTCGCGGTCGCCGGTGTAGCGCTGGTCGTCGAGCCAGGTGGTCTCGGGACCCCAGTACACGTCCTCGTCGGCCTCCCAGACGTCGGCGCGTCCGCCGCCGAAGCCGAAGGTCTCGAAGCCCATCGTCTCCAGCGCCACGTTGCCCGTGAGGATCAGGAGGTCGGCCCAGGAGATGGACTGGCCGTACTTCTTCTTGACCGGCCACAGCAGACGGCGGGCCTTGTCGAGGTTGCCGTTGTCCGGCCAGCTGTTCAGCGGGGCGAAGCGCTGCTGGCCGCGGCCGCCACCGCCGCGGCCGTCGCTGATGCGGTAGGTGCCGGCGCTGTGCCAGGCCATGCGGATCATCAGCGGGCCGTAGTTGCCGAAGTCGGCCGGCCACCAGTCCTGCGAGGTGGTCAGTACCTCGGCGATGTCCTGTTTGACGGCCGCGAGGTCCAGGGCGCCGAACGCCTCGGCGTAGTCGAAGTCCGCGCCGAGCGGGTTCGCGACGACCGGGTCCTTGGCGAGGATCTTCAGGTTCAGCCGCTCCGGCCACCACTGACGGTTGCCACCGCCCTGGGTCGGGTGCGCGGCGCGCCCGTGCGCGACGGGGCAGCCCCCGGCATCCTCCGACTTCGCGTCCGTGACGATTGCGTCGTGGTTCTCAGACATGGGAATCCTTCCAAAACGGGGTGGAACACGTGGCTCAGGAACTGGGGACCGCGGTACAGGCGGGGCACAGACCCCAGTAGATGACCTCGGCCTCGTCGATCGAGAAGCCTTGGTCGTCGGCGGCGGTCAGGCAGGGTGCCTCGCCGACCGCGCAGTCGACATCGGCGACGACACCGCACGACCTGCACATGAGGTGGTGGTGGTTGTCGCCGACGCGTCCTTCGAAGCGGGCGGGACTGCCTGCCGGTTCGATACGGCGTATGAGTCCGGCCGAGGTCAGCGCGTGGAGGGCGTCGTACACGGCCTGGAGCGATATGTGTCCTACGCGGTCACGGACCCCGGACGCGACCGCCTCGACATCGAGGTGGTCGCCGTGCCGGACGGTCTCCAGCAGCGCGACGCGGGCTGCCGTCACCCGCAGGCCGGCACCGCGCAGCTCCTCGGCGGTGGTCGGTGGCTGGGATGCGGTCATGCCGCTCAACCTACAGCCATAAACACGAGTGATTCAAGAAAACAAATGGTTCAAGTTTGATGTCGTCCCGGGGTGGGCGGTGTGGAGTGGTCCCAGGTGGTGGCGGCGACCCCACGTTCGCGCAGTACGCCCTTGCGAACCTTGCCGGTCTCGGTGAGCGGGAACTCACGCACGGTGTCGATGTGCCGGGTGGGGCGTCCCTACCGTGCGGGCTGGGAGTGGCGGTCGTTGGGTGTCGTACGGGCCGAGGACGCGGCGGAGTTCCGGCCGGACGGCATGTACCGCGACGAGGTCCCCGGCACCGACGGGCTCGATGTCCGGCTGATGGCGGGCGGGTGACCTGATCGAGCTGTGGCGTGCGCTGACTGCCGTAGAGCGCAACGGAGTTGACGAAGACTTCCTTCTCCTCACGACGGAGAAGGTGTACGGCGCGGAACGGGGAGCGTTGGTCGAGGTCACGGAGAGGTTCATCGTCCGATGACGGGCCGCCGAGAACGCCAAGTCGTCGTGGGGCAGCCCGTGTTGCCGTCGCGCTGACCCCCGACGCGATCACCTTGCTGCGGTTCGGCGCGGTCATCCGCAACGCCCATCTCATCCACTACGACACCGAGTTCGCCCGGTCGGAGGGGCTGACGGGACCGGTCGTCATGGCTCAACTGCACGGCTGTCTGGTTCACCGTGCGACGGCGGAGTTCGCGGGCGTGGGCGGGCAAGTTCGGGAGGTGGGGTGAGAACCAGGATCGGATGGGCCGCTCGTCGTCAGGCGGCTTCGTGTTCCCGCGTCGTCTCCTTGTCGGAGGCGCGGGCGCGGATGCGGCCCAGGAGCGCGGTGCCTGCCACGACCAGGCCGATCGCGACTACCTTGCTCGCCTGGTAGTAGTCAGTTGCCTGGTTCTCGGAGGTACCGGGCAGGCGGAGGAAGGACCAGACGACCGCGGCGATCCCGAGGACGACGAGACCGACGGCTCCGATCGGCCCGAGTCCCCACCACCAGGGGGCAGCGGGGTGGGGCCGGACGTCGGACTGCTCGTGGTCACGGTCGATCACGGTGAACTCTCCTGTCAGCGGCGCGAGCCGCACCTTCGGTGTTTGCTGTGGGGCAGGGGCGAAGGGAGAGACGCCCGATGCCGCCGTCTGGTTCACCGAAGGCCACACCAAAGGCCGCGCCGTCAAAGGAAGTTGAGTCCCTCGCACCGTTGAGGCCCTTCAGCCCAGGTCCAGCACCACCTTGCCGATCACCTCCCCGCTCCGCAGTCGCTCGGCCGCCTCGGCGAACGCGTCGATGCCGTGCCGCTCGATCTCCAGGGTCAGTGCCCCCGACCGCGGATCCGCCAGCAGCCCCTCCACGTCCGCCGCGTCCTCCTTGCCCCGCGTCATCAGGTTCACCGGCAGCGGGGACACGTCGGCGAGCAGGAAGTCCGCGAGGCCGACGGTGAATTCGCGTCCGGCGGTGTGGCCGACGAGCGCGACCCGGCCGCGCGGGCGGACGAGCGGGAGGGTGTCGCGGAGTACCGGGCCGCCGAACGTCCGCGGTCCGCCGAGCGATCCGCCCGCGCCGTACGGCCGGAGG
Organism: Streptomyces sp. P5F9; assembly: GCF_057961495.1. Lineage (NCBI taxonomy): Bacteria > Bacillati > Actinomycetota > Actinomycetes > Kitasatosporales > Streptomycetaceae > Streptomyces > Streptomyces sp. P5F9. Next base: position 18,109 of record NZ_JBXVPZ010000163.1, read on the forward strand.
CCGACGCGGGTGCCCGCGCCCCGGAAGGCCGCGGGCACCCGGTCCCGGGTGTGACTACGCCGGGGCGGTCGACGGCAGGAACGCCATGGTCATCGTGTCGGGCTTGACGGTGACGACGGCCTGGGCGCGGGGCGGGCGTGAGGTGAGTTCGAGGCGGGGCCAGGTCCGCAGAACGGTCGCGAGGATGATCTGGAGTTCCGCCCAGGCGAAGTTCTCGCCGATGCACTTGCGGCGGCCGTCGCCGAAGGCGAGGAAGGAACCGCGCGTGGCCGGGGCGCGTTCGGGTGTCCAGCGGTCCGGGTCGAAGGTGTCGGGGTCGGGGAAGTGGTCCGGGTCGTGCTGGTGCAGATAGGGGCTCCAGATCACGTCGGCGCCCCGGGGGATGCGGTGACCGCCAAGGTCGACGTCACGGGCGGCGGTTCTGGTGACCATCCAGGCGGGCCCGTATTTTCGGATGGCCTCCTGCAAAACCCTTCGGGAGTACGGGAGTTGGTCGAGGTCCTCGTGGCGCAGGGGCCGGTCGCCGCACACCGACTCCAGTTCCTCGCGGAGCCGTCGCTCGATGCCGGGGTTCCGGGTGATCTCGTACAGCGTCCAGGCCAGCGTGGTGCCGGTGGTCTCGATCGCCCCGGTCAGCAGGGTGATGGCCTCGTCCTGGAGCTGCTGACGGCCCAGCGAGTCCTCCGCCGCGAGCAGGGTGTCGAAGAGGCCGGACCTCTCCTCGTCCCGGGCGATACCCGCGTGCGGGCAGCCCGTCACCTCGGCGGGCGCCGCGTCTCCGGTGCCGTGGTGGTCGATGGCCTGGTCGATCAGCGCGCGCAGCCGGGCGACCCGCTCGGCGTGGGCCCGGTTCATGGGCAGCGGCAGACGGGTCACCCAGGCCGGGAGGATGGTCTGCCGAATCGTTCCTTCCATGATGGCCGGCATCAGTGCGGTGAACTCGCCCGCCAGTTGCCCCGGCACATCGGTGCCGAAGAGGGCCACCAGGAACGCGGCCAGGGTGATCGCGTTCATGTCCGCGTACACATCGCGGGGCTGTCCCGCGGGCCAGGCGGCGACGAGCCTCCGAACCCGGTCGATCATGGCGTCGCCGCGTTCGGCGATGTGCGCCTTGTTGAACATCGGCTGCATCAGGCGCCGGTTGCGCAGATGCGTGTCCCCGTCGGCGACGGTGGCCAGCCCGTCGCCGAAGAAGACCCGCAGCGCGTCGATGATCTTCCCGCCCTTGGTGAAGTCCGCGGCGTCGGTCACCAGGACCCGACGGGTCAGGGCGGGGTCGGTGACCACGTAGGCGGGGGTGAGGCCGATGCGTATGCG